>JAFDKD010000602.1 GCA_019307165.1 Deltaproteobacteria bacterium
GATGTACTGGCCACCAACACCGCCATGCTCAAGGTATTCGAAAAATCGCCCGTCCCGGTCAAGGCCGTATTGGATTCCGGCGTGTACACACTTGAAATCCCCTTTTATTCCGGGGAATAAAAGGGGATTTCAATGTGCCTGATACTCCTGGCCCACAAAATCCACCCTTCCTACCGGCTGATCCTGGCGGCCAACCGGGACGAGTTCTATGACCGCCCCACGGCCCCTGCCGCCTTCCGGGAGGATGCGCCGGATGTCCTGGCGGGCAGGGACCAGCGCGCGGGAGGCACCTGGCTGGGAATCACCCGGACGGGCAGATTGGCGGCCATCACCAACTACCGGGACCCGGCTTCCATCAAGGACCATGCCCCCTCGCGGGGGGAGCTGGTGAGCAACTTCCTTCTGGGAACGGACCCCCCGAAAATCTATCTGCGCCGACTTGACGGAAAGGCGGATGAATACAACGGTTTCAACCTGATCCTGGGAGACGGGCAGGCGCTCTACTGGTATTCCGGCCGGGCCGGCGAAATCCGTGCTCTCGAACCGGGCATTTACGGATTGAGCAATCACCTGCTGGACACGCCCTGGCCCAAGGTCGCCCGGGGCAAAGAGGCACTCCGGCGTCTCCTGGCAGAGCAAGGAAGCGTATCGCCCGAAGCCCTGTTCGCGCTGCTCTCGGACCGCTCCCGCCCCGATGACGCCGACCTTCCCGATACGGGGGTGGGGCTTGAATTGGAGCGACTCCTGTCCCCCCTGTTCATCACCAGCCCCGATTACGGCACCCGCTCCTCGACCATCCTGACCATCGATGAGCGCGAGCGGGTCCACTTTTCCGAAAGGACCTTTAACGCGAAGCCGGAACACGCGACAACCGTTTCCTTTGAGTTTCAAATCGCGTCGCAAGAACTGGGTTCATAGGATTCGGCGTCGTCCGCTGAAACCGGGAATATGCCGTGGCCCCGCCCAATAACGGCGGGATCTCCGCTACGCTCCGGCAAGCAGGATAAACAATATTTCTCGCACAAAGCCGCAAAAGCGCGAAAAATTTCAGACAGGATATTTAACCACGGATTACACGGATATCACAGATACAAGATAGATGATGCTATACACAGCGTCACAACAAATTGCGAATCGCTTGTTAAGATCGCTGGCGATAGAGCTATTTTGAAAAACTGTATTCTGTAAACCGCTGTGTATGTATGCGCAAGGATATAGGTCGTTATATATAGTGCAAGATACAGGATGCCAGATGGTGCCCATCCATAAACGAAATTTGGGCGCTACATAGTTTCATGGTCTCGGTTTATTTCCACCGACCTATCCGTGATATCCGTGTAATCCGTGGTTAAAGCTCTTATTGGGCTGGAAGGCTAAAAGCTAACCGACTTCCCACCTTCTACCTGATATTCAAAACTCCACCACCGGCTTCAACTCAACCTCCGGATATATCTGCCCGTGGGCCGGCGGCATGGAATTGTACACCCAATCGATATCCACGGCGCCCAGTTTGAATATCCCCCGACGAGAAAAACCGGTAAATGTGCCCCGCACGAGGACATCTTCCATGCTCATGGTCAGGCAGAAAACGGCGACAGGGGCCCCTTTCGGGATGGCATCGAGTTCATTCCCGTAAGCAAGCGGCGAAAAGGCGAGCCGGCGGCTGCAGGCCGCCTGGCACTGGATGACCGGGACGATCACGGGAAAGCCGTCCGTCCCCATGTAGGCCATGAATTTGAGGGATCCCAGCTGGTTGAAGAGCCCCTCTGCAAATGGCTTGAGAATGCGGTCGCCGGCGCCGGTTCTGAAGGCCCACTTCGAGAGTTTGGTTATGAGTGCCGCCGGCACCACCCGGGACATGGGCAGGCCTTCAGGTCCGGATACTTCAATCAGGTCCAGATAATGCACCGTATTGATGCCGAAGTAGGTGTTGTACCGGAACATGGGAATGTCGTTGTATTGCTCGAACTCGGGCCCTTCCCTTCTGAAATGGGTCCAGCGGGCCCTGCCCAGCCACATTTTTTTGTCCATGGTCAGGATCAGGAAGGCCACCTGGGGATTCTGTTGGATATATTCCTTGCTGAGGCCCTCACAGAACTGTCCCAGGGTAAGCTGCTCGGGTTTTGGGGCCATGATGGACGTGATCAGCGTCACGTGAGGCAGCCCCTCCGGGTCGGCGCAGGCAATGATGCCGATCTTTTCCGCGGGTTCGAACGCCTTCATTTCATCTTGACTGAATGAATGTCTTGGTTCCAATCCAATACCTTCGTGGTGAAATAATTCGGTGTGTTTCCTCACACGGCGTTGGTGTTCCCCGTCCGCCTGACAATACCCGGATCCACTCCCGAACGTCTTGCCGTTTCCGCCATCCTCTCCATCAACGCCTCGCTCAACAGCCCGTGGTCCTTGAAACGCCATGCCAGCCCCAGGCGATCGTACTTGTCCCTGCACAGGTTATTGAAGGCGCACAGTTCCCATTTGCTCACGAAACCATTCAGATTGGACGAAAGAAACCGGCCGATGCCCACGATATTTTCCTCCGCGGCCGTGGTATCCGGGATGACGGGTGTTCGTATCCAGAGTTCTTCGGGACCTTCTCCAGCTTCCATTCGATCTCGAACGCGGGTCAAGTTGGCCAGGACCTTCTCATTGCTGCTTCCGGTGAATTCCCTGTGCTTATTCGGATCGATTTCCTTCAGGTCATATAGCAACAGGTCCGTTTCCGGCAAAAGCGCATCGAGCGCTTCCGTGGCGCACACGCCGCATGTGTCCAGGGCCGTATGGATCCCCTTTTCTTTCACGGCATGCAGGAACCCGGAAGCGAAGGCCGCCTGCATCGCGGGTTCGCCGCCCCCCAGGGTGACGCCGCCACCCGATTTTTCGAAGTAGGCCGCGTCCTTTACCACTTCCCCGACAAGCTCTGCCTGCCCCCATGGTCTCCCCAGGAGTCCCATGGCAGTGGAAGGACAGGCCTCCGCGCAGTCGCCGCAGCCCGTGCACAGGTCCCGGTGAATCCCGACACCCGCCTCGCCAAGAGATAATGCATTTTCCGGGCAGACATCGACGCAGGCGCCGCAGCCGATGCATCGGTTCGCGATCCATTCGACCTGCGGTTTCGGGGAAATGCTCTCGGGATTGTGGCACCACGCGCAGTGCAGGCTGCAGCCTT
>JAFDKD010000603.1 GCA_019307165.1 Deltaproteobacteria bacterium
AGTTCATCAAATTCAATGGTGTCCGGCAGCATTGAAAAAGGAAACAATTGAAAGCTTGAAAAACCGATGCCCAGAAGAAATATTTGAACATAGAATAAATTCAACTGTGACGGCTGGGTGAAAAATAATGAAAGGAGCATGATCGATAATATACATAACCCGATGGTATAGGATTTTATTTTGCCTAATTTCACGCCTATTTTAACCCACACGGGAATAAAGAGAATCGACGTCCCAATTAAGATGGGGAAAATAATACCCATGGCGGTTTCCGGAAATCCCATGACATATTTCACATAATAAATTAACCCTGCCATGAGAACACCAATGGACAATGATTGGAAGACATACATCATTATCAGCATCTTGAAGGGAGTATTCCGAAAAGCGATTTTAATCTGCTCACCCATGGGGGCCATCTTATCACTGGCCGGCAGGGTCCTTGTGGTGCGTGTTGCCCGGAAGCAGATGAGACAAAAAAGGGTGATGGCTGCGCCGAAAACAATACCCATGAAGCGAAATCCGGCTTCACCGCCGCCGCCCATATCAACCAGCGGCATAGCAAGGCCGCCGGCAAATAAAACGCCTATGGAGGAACCGATCATCCTGAAGGACGTGATGGACATCCGCTCATTATAATTGTCTGACATCTCCGCGACCATGCTTGAGTACGGGACATTAAAGACGGTAAACACCGTGCATCCCAGTGCAAATATCAGGCCCACGTGGAGAGCTTTTGAAAACCCTGAAGCATAATGCGGGGCGTCAAACAGAATGAAAAAAATAATCCCGAAAGGTATTGAAGCCGCGAGAAGATAAGGGCGTCTTCTGCCCATGCTGGAACGAGTAACATCCGAGATTCCGCCCATGATCGGATCCGAAATCACATCCCACAATTTTGGAATCAGGAGTGCCAGGCCCGCCAGGGCCGGTTCTACCCCCATTATATTGGTGAGAAAAAAGAGCAGAAAAAGGCCGCATGTCACAATAAAGATATTGCAGCCGATATCACCAATTCCATATCCCGCCTTCAGCCAGAAAGACAGTTTTTGGTGCGTTGGTTTTTGCTTGTTCATGACATCCAATCCGACCCTCCTTTCTGCAAAGACCCTGAGCCCCTTTTTTTAGAGATCAACTACTACTTTGGCAGACGGAGATTAGGTGGGAGTGAAAATTATGTGTGATAAGAACTTCCTTTTTCGGACTCTGACTATGGCGGATTCGGCATTGTGTGTCAAGGCGGACGCAGCCCCATGATGTTGTGGTGCAGATACTTGGCTGGAAAGAAGGGCCGAGGGATGGAAGCGCTTGGATGCGTGACAACTCACCCTCTATCACGCTGATTACTTTCATCTTTCCGGAGTATTTCGGACACGTTAAGGGATCCACTTCTTAGATTTTTTGAATCAATCTTGCCCAATTTTCCCTGTATTCCTTTGAGGATTCATGCGGTTTTGGTGAAGTGATCATCGTAGACCTGCTCGAATCTCTCGAAATAATCCTCAACACATTGATAATATTTTGATAATAGTCGGGAAAACAATGCCAACTGAATATAACATGTCAATATCTCACTTTATTAAATTCTAAATTCTCAATTCCAAATTCTAAATTTCCTTTCCCTTCGACATTCCTTGTTGGATATCCGGTATTCGATATTCTTTTTTGAAAGTTATACTTGAAATGTATTTATTATCTCATTGATATTAATTGGTATTTAATATAATCATATTGAATAACAGTCCGTTTATGGCTTACCAGGTGCTTTACGGCAGTATGGTAATTCGCGCTTCGCCTCCGGACGGATATCGAATACGGCCCAGGCTTTGCGCAAACGCAATCAGGGCTTCGTAATCCAGCAGGTCCGTTGCCTTCCAGTCAATGGCGCCGGGTGCCAGGTGAAGATACCGCTTCATGTTTTCGGGGAGGGCGCAGTAGTCGTTGTGCGCCAATGTATATCCGGCCTCCGGCCGAATCGTTTCCCCGGCAATACGAGCGGCCACAATCCGGTTGCCCGGCGCCCTGCGGGGATCCATGGTATAATGAAGGCCCGACACCTGGTTTTTCAGGGAAACGGCCTCCCCCTCGAGGATCTGAAGGATCTGCGCGCCCGTCACTTCCCCGACCACCAGCCGGTTGCCAAAGGGGGTCATGGTCTTGAAATGGCCTTCTTTCAGCTCAAAAGTCTCTCCCGGAACCACCGGGAAATCGGATCTCAGGGAAGCGCTGTTCGTCATGGCCACGTCGGCCTGTGTAGCCCATCGAAACGCATCGGTGACAAAATCCCCGAGGCTGTTTTCCCCTCCCCTTTGATAAACGCCTTCAAGGGAAGTTTCGAGAACGGCAACCGTCTTCCCGTTGCGCTCGTCCACCTTTTCCTTGACCCGCATCATGGCACGGTCCAGTGAGGAGGGCCTTAGAGGGACGATGCGGTTTTCAAGCGAGAGGACCTTGCCGTCATGAACCGACAAACGGGCATGACCATACATGTTGTTCATGGCGCCCGCCTGTAGAATGTAAACGCCCATAATCCGCAACGGCGCTTCGAGCACAAGGTGTTCATGCCCCGACAAAACGATATCGACGCCCAACTGCGGCGGCAGGGACTCCACTAGAGACACGATCTCCCGCACGTGATCGTGAATCATGAGGATGGTCAAATCCAGACGGCCCATCATGGGAAGGAAACGTTCAACAGCGGTCGATTTGGGAATGGTTTTCAGGCCCCCGTCGGCAAGCGCCCGATCCACGCGGGAATTACCCTCAAGCAGCAGGCCCAGGAACCCCACCCGCAAACCCTCTTCCGTCTCCACCACCCGATAGGGCATATAAACGGGGCGGCCATCGGCGTCCACGACGTTGGCGCACAACAGGCCGCCGGAGAAGGCCGCCGGCGCCGGGGCGCCGTAATCGAATTCATGGTTGCCGGCGGATATAAGCACACGGTCACCGTACCCCTGATCCGCCATTTGCCGCCGGAACCGGTTCCAGATTTCCAATTCGGCAACCCCCTTCATGGCGTCCGGCAGGTTGGGTCCCGTAAACAGATCACCCGACACCGCATAGAAGGAACTGGGCTCATCATCGAAAAGCGTTTCCAGAATCCGCGCCATGCGGCCCATGCCCACGCGGTTGGACGAAGGGAACATCCAACCGTGTATATCG
>JAFDKD010000604.1 GCA_019307165.1 Deltaproteobacteria bacterium
TTCAGCCTGGAGACGGTTAACTGCCTGGGGTGTTGTGCCTTAGGGCCGGTGGTGCAAATCGACGGAAAGACTCACGGCAAAATGTCGCCGGGCGAGACCGCAGACGTGTTAAGAAATTATGATTAGGGTAAAATTATGCCAAGGATAAACTCACCGGATGAGTTAGAGAAAGTCAGACAGGAAATACTATCAAAAAGGGACACAAGCAAATGTTGCGTTGCAATATGTGCCGGGGCCGGCTGTATTGCCTCCGGCGCAGATGAAGTCATCGCAGCTTTTAAAGCGGAAATTGAAAAGCAGGGCTTACAGGCCGATGTGGATACCAAAGGGACCGGGTGTCCGGGATTTTGCGAGAGAGGGCCCGTTGTTGTTATTTATCCGGAGGAAATATGCTATCTCCAGGTAACGCCTGCGGATGTCCCTGAAATTGTCTCTCGGACCATAAAGGAAAAAAAGGTCGTCGATCGCCTTCTGTATGTCGATCCGGCCACGGACGAAAAGGCAATCCATGAATCCGATATCCCCTTTTATAAGAATCAAGTCCGAAACATCATCTGTAATAATATAAAAATCGATTCAAAGAGCATCGATGACTATCTGGCGCTTGGCGGCTATTCCGCATTGGCAAAAGCGCTTGGCGGAATGACCTCCGGGGAAGTATTGGAGGAAGTCAAGAAGTCCAATCTCAGGGGAAGAGGCGGCGGCGGTTTTCCGGCAGGAAGAAAGTGGGAAGGGTCCCGCAATGCCCCTGAAGAGACAAAATATGTGATCGTCAACGCCGATGAGGGCGACCCCGGCGCGTTTATGGATCGAGCGCTTCTTGAAGGAAACCCGCATTCAATCCTCGAAGGGCTAATTATCGGAGGCTATGCCATCGGCTCCCACGAGGGCTATATTTACGTTCGTCAGGAATATCCCCTTGCCGTGGAAAATGTGAACATCGCCATCAAGAAGGCCGAGGAATATGGCTTGCTCGGGAAAAACATCCTTGGATCAGACTTTGATTTTGTTGTTAAAGTGCATCAAGGGGCCGGCGCTTTCGTATGCGGCGAATCGACGGCGCTGATGACGGCACTGGAAGGCAAGGCCGGGGAGCCCAGGCCGAAGTATATACGCTCCAACATCAAGGGCCTTTGGGAAAAACCCACCGTTTTGAACAACGTCGAGACATGGGCGAATGTGCCGCTTATCATCAACAAGGGCGCGGACTGGTTTGCTCAATTCGGCACCGAGGGAAGCAAGGGCACGAAGATTTTTTCTCTGGTCGGTAAAATAACCAATACGGGGCTTGTTGAAGTCCCCATGGGCATGACCCTGCGAGATATTATCTACAAAATAGGCGGCGGCATCCCCGGAGGAAAAAAGTTTAAAGCGGTTCAGACCGGGGGCCCGTCCGGAGGATGTATCCCGGAGGAACTGTTGGATTTGGAAGTCGGTTTCGATGAACTAACCAAGGCCGGTTCAATGATGGGGTCCGGCGGGATGATCGTCATGGACGAGGATACCTGTATGGTGGACGTGGCCAGGTATTTCATCCACTTCCTGACCGATGAATCGTGCGGCAAATGCGTCCCATGCCGTGAAGGCTTGAGGCAGATGCATAAAACGCTTACCCGTATCACCGAAGGAAAAGGAAAAGAGGGCGACATCGAATTATTGGAGGAGATTTCGGAAACAGCCATTGAGGCCTCCCTTTGCGCTTTGGGTAAGAGTGCGCCTAACCCGTTTTTGAGCACATTACGCTATTTCAGAAATGAGTATGAAGCACACATCAAGGAGAATCGGTGCCCGGCGCTTTCCTGCAAGGAGCTGATCGCATACCTCATTGAGCCGGATAAATGCCTGGCCTGTATGATTTGCCTGAGGAAATGTCCTGCCGATGCAATTGACGGCGGCAAAAACAGGATTCATGTCATCGACCAGGACAAATGCACGAAGTGCGGAACCTGCTTTGAAGTTTGCCCCTCACGTTTTGGTGCGGTGAAGAAGATTTCCGGCGAGCCCGTTCCGCCTCCTGTCTCAGAAGAAGAAAGAGTAATAGTGAGAAAGAAGAAAAAAAATGAGTGAAATAACTTTGCAAATTGATGGAAAAGAAGTCGAAGCTTCCGAAGGGATGACCGTATTGGAGGCAGCCCAAAGCGCGGGGATATCTATACCCACGCTCTGTCACCACGAGAAACTGGAACCTTTTGGGGCTTGCCGCATTTGCATGGTTGAAATAGAGGAACGCGGTTGGACAAGGCTCGTTGTTTCTTGCGTTTATCCGGTAGCGCAAGATTTGGTAGTAAAAACCAGATCCGAAAAGGTGGATAGAATTCGAAAAACCATCCTGGAGTTATTTCTGGCCCATGCGCCGGACGCTTTCGAATTGCAGAATCTGGCGGAAGCGTATGGGGCGGATAAAGACCGTTTTGAAAAAGAGGCCTCATTTTGCATCCATTGCGGCCTGTGTGTCCGATACTGTGCTGAGGTGAAGAAGAAAAACGCCATTGGATTTGTTGATAGAGGGATCAGGCGGGAGATTAGTTTTATTCCGGAGATAGCCGCCAAGGAGTGCTGGAACTGCAAGGAGTGCTTTCCGCTCTGCCCCACATCGGCGCTGCAGGCGGCTTACTTGTTAACTGAAGCGATGATATTTTCCTCAGATTCATCGGAATCCGGGTAACGGGGATAGGGAATGAGATTTTCGATTGAAGATTGAATGGTTATTGAGGTTGAGGGTTCAGAGGTTCAAGGTTCAGGGTTGCGGGTTGACTTCGTCAGCCGTTCCTGGTTCTTCGTGCTTAGTTCCTTGTTAAGGGTTTTTGTTTGGGGAACATGGTTTTTTATTATTTGCCGATCTCTGGGATTCGGCTTCTGCCCTCAGATTATTTTTTCTCTCGCAAAGAACGCAAAGGTCGCCAGGATAAAGGCATTCGTTTTCGTTGTCGTAATCGCCGTACGGCGCCCAACTCTCTCGACGGCGTATTCGGGTGAAACCCGATAGACGTCAAGCTGCTCATGACAGAACTGCATGATCTCCTCGATTACGACAACGACCACGACAACGAGCTCGCCCAAAAACGGCAGGATCTTCGATCCGCGCCCCCTCTTGTCGTCCCCCCGCCCAAGGACGGCGGGATCTTCGACCCGCATCCCCCTCCGTCGTCCCCGCATGAATTT
>JAFDKD010000605.1 GCA_019307165.1 Deltaproteobacteria bacterium
AGATCCCTACGGGCATCCATCAAAACCGCCTTCCGTTCCCTGGATAGGAATGAAGGGCTGCCCACTGCAAAAATCTGGCTTGTGATATTCATCCCGTCAACGCCTTCAAAAACGGCCATCACTTCCGGGAGACAGAGCTTCGTGATGCTGTCTGAACCCGGCATCACGGAAAAAACGGCATGGCTCCAGGCTCCGGGAGGACAGCTGATGTGTATTCCGCCGGATTCCTTGACCACCCACCCGGCAGGAATCTGCAGGTGGATCGTGCCTGAAACCGGAGCTTCAGTTTCATTGTGCATCAGTACGGAAACATCTCTTTCCATCCCGGGATATAGGACATGGAGCTCATCCCCTCCCAGCTGGAACCTGAACACTCCGGGAACCCGGGGATTTATGACCCAAATGGGGCTGGCCCAGGCCTGTCCCCCGTTCTTCTGTATGGCTCGGAGGTAGTAATAATTCTCTCTTTCCATCAAAGGCTCTTTGTCCGTCCAGGACGCCTTGAACTCCATATTGTTGGGATTGAACTGCCGGACAATTCTCCCGTTTCTAAATAGATCCACTTGAACAAGGGACGTGGTTCCCCTGACATGGATGTCGATGGTGCGGTTGTCCTCTTCCAGGGTAAACTCCTCACCCATAAACCGGCCGTTGACTCGCATATCCAGGAACATACGTTCGCCATTGGTGGCGTAGGTATGCATGTTCTTCAGATTTTGAAAAAGGGATTCCCGGGTCAGCTTCGGCGCAAACACCGCAGTCAACTGGCGCCCGCCGTGATCCCCGGCGGCGACAAATCCCCATCGCATGCCCCGGGCAAGGCCGTCATGAATGAAGTGCCCACTGACCCGGGCGCAGTCATTCAGGTGGAGCTGTTGGCTGAAGCAGCCCTCATATTCATAGCTCCCCCGGGCCTGTGCGATCTCGATCAGGGGGGCCATGTCCGGATCGTAATAGTTCCATGTGAGCCAGGCCATCCGGCGGCTGGTATGATGGGCGAAAGTCAGGACATTTTCCGGACCGCCCACAGCCTTTTTCAGCGCATCCCAAAGCTTCAATGGAGTGTTTGTCCGGGTATCGCTTGCGCTGAAATAAAAATCTCCTTCACCGATCTTTCTGAAGATCGTGTTGTAGTGCCCTCTGTAGAGGTTGCCTCCGGCATCAAACTCGCTGGTCCATTCGAATCCGCTGAAGGTCACAAACCGGCCCGGGTGATTGTTCCTTTCGGACACAAGCTGATGAGCGCGCCAGTTATGATCATTCAGGTGCTCGGAATGATCGATGGTGGACATGAAATCCAGGCCCCGGACAAAACGGGTATAGTGCTGGTTCTGGTCAATAGATCCGTTCAAGCGGCCGCACCCGGAAAACTCGCTATGCTGATGGAGATCGCCAAAGTAGACCCGAAGCCTTTCATCCTGATAGGTGGTCTCATAATGGGGAAAAGACTCCTGCGCCAGAGAGAGGTTTTCCGGCCGCTTAAAAGGGATCAGGATGGGGGCGCCCGCCCTCTCCGGTTGCGGCAGTCGAGCAACGGCAAGGAAGTCATCCCCGTCCGTGAAGGTCCAGCTGGGATCGTCCTGAAAACCCAACCGCTGTCGGTTATTGGGTATCCAAGCAGTCCAGATCTCACCCTTAGGCGACTCGGCTACAGGCATCAATTCCTTGTATCCTCGCTGTTCCAGGCAAAGCACATCGTGGTTAACCCAGCCGGTCGTGCTCAGGCTTTCACTGAGAGGATAGAATTCCCTGCGCGGCCGCTTGTTTCCCTGGTAGGAACGGGACAGAATCCAGACTGTCCCATCCTCCCCGCAGTGGATGTTTGGCATCAGCCCTATGGCAGGGTCTTGAGGCCGGACCGGTCTCCACCACAGTTTCCCATCTGTCACAACCACGCTCAAGGACGGACATTTGACCCGAAATGTGCGGTCCAACACATATCCTGCACTGGAATTCGCACCTGTTTGTAAATCGCCTTGGGAAGAAACACTCTCCAATGCCTCATAGACGATCCAGACCCGGCCGCTGGCGTCCAGAGAAATCCGGGGCTCTCGATTAACACCACGGCCATCATCGACGGTGATAATTACGCCCGGCTCCTCATCCATGCGCATCAGCTTGACAGACTGATAGCCCAAGCGGGAGGCGCAGAAGGTCAGCCAGACCTGCCCCCGGGAACCGATGGCCAGCCGTGGGTGGGAATAGGACCAGTCCGGGCTGTCCGGCTTAAGAACCCGCAGGGAATCTGTAAGCCCTCCCATCTGCTTGATCTCAATGCTTCCGTCTTTTTCCCAGGCGACCCACAACCGGCTGCCGTTCTGTACACCGCTGGGATGTTTTCCCTGGCCCAGCTCCTGTGGATTCTTCCAACCAGTCACCGTTTTGACCAAAAAGCGAACCGTCCATTCCCTGTCCCGATAGACGGAATAAACCAATGCCGGACGCAGCCCCTTTTCCATCAGCCACTGTGGCTCCATCTGGTCCATCTCTGAGGAATCGGGATATTGTATGGATGTCCATGTGTTGTTTTTTTTGGATGAGACAGCCAGATGAAACCTGCCGTCCCGAAAGGAGGACCAGGCCAGCCAGAGCGTCCCATCCACAGAAAAAGTCAGGGCGGGGGCCTCATTGCGGGAGTGAGGAGGGGGCTTCAGGACTTCATGAGTCTGAGCGCCACCGACCAGACAAGCCGCTATCAGTATTCCGAGCAAAACAGAAACAGATTTCTTCAAGTTTCTCTCCCGGTTGAAAAACCGCAGCTCCCGCTGTTCTGTGGAATTGCTTTGTGACGATTTCCCGACTGCATAAAAGCCAGCGAGGGAGCAATCCACATTCAATGCCGATGGCCGATTCGAAAATCATTCACAACGGTCGGTATCATGATTTGATGGTTTTGAGGAATCTTTCCTTCTATTTGATCCAGCAGCAGGTTGACGGCGGATTCCGCCATAATGCCCAAATCCTGGTTGGCGCAGAGAATAGGCTGTTTGAACAGATTACAGTAGTGTCCGATATCAAAAGCGGCCATTATGATGGAACTCCCCTTTTGAGCTTCGAGCTTCTGGACCACCTTGATGGCTCCAAAAAAAACCAGGTTGTTGACACAGATCACTACCTCTACATCGGGGCAGCTTTCAAAAAGATCTTCCATCATCTCCTCC
>JAFDKD010000606.1 GCA_019307165.1 Deltaproteobacteria bacterium
TAAAAAAATATAAGATCGGGCTGAAGATTAGATTGAAATTCCCGAAGGCTTTTTTTACAGGAGCCATGGTTTTCCCTGTTTAAAAATATCCGTGCCATCCGTGTAATCCGTGGTTAAATCCCTTACATCGTATCAAAAGGCAATCCATTTGCACGTTCATGTTCCTGGATCAGTTCAGTTAAGCATAAATACCTTCCGCAACGGCCAAACTATAACGTGTGGCTCGCTACCCACCTACTCAACATCCGTGCCATCCGTGTAATCCGTGGTTAAATGTTTTTCTTTACATCGTATCGAACGGCAACCCGTAGAAGATCGTATCCGCTTCCCATTCCTTTATGACGGACGCATCCGAAAACAACTGCTCGGGCAGTTGATTCAACCCCTCTTCCGCGGCGGCCTTATCCGGATAGCGTTGCCTGAAAACCAGGATGAACCGGAGACCCTGCTGTTTGGTCCAGCACGGGATCATGCGGATGCGCGCCTCCCTGGTGGACCGCTTTCTGATAAATCCATAGGCCTCTTCGAGGGTTGCGGCGCAGCCGACCTGTATCCAGCAGGCCGTCAAATCGCCGGCCGCGGGCGCCGCGATCGGGGCGGGAAACCGGATGACCTGACCCACCTCGATAAGGTCGGGATTTCGCAGCTGCTCGTTGGCCTGGACCACTGAAGCAAGGAGTCGATTATTGGAACGGCCGTATATCTTCCGAATCATGGACACCAGGTAATCGCCCCGCTTGACGGCAAGGCGGCCCAGGAAACGCGGGGCCTCCGCAGGGTATGGGGCATCATACCGACTGGTCATCCCCCGACTCGTGGAGGCCCGGGTATCGTCCCGAGTGACGGTAAGCCGGCCCAGGAAATACGGGGCCTCAATGGGGGCGTCACCGGCCAAAATCAGGGAGCCGATATTCGCTTTGTTTACGATTGCCGGGTCCGAGGCCGCAACCACCGGCGTTTCGGTTTTGGTCTCCGCGGCCCCATCCGGCGCCTTGGGCCCGCTCTCCGCGACAGCCGGCGGGAGCGAAGCCTCCACGTCCCATAAATGGGCGGATGGGGCCTTCAGGGCGGGCTCTTTGGTTTCAGCCGTAATGACGGGAATTTTCTGCTTCAGGGGTGCGCTTTCCGTCATGGAAACAGGCGGTTTCTGTTCGTGCCTCCGCTGAAGCCTGTCAATGACAGGGGGCACCAGGGCCGCAAGCATGACGACCGCGACACCGCCCGCCAGCAGGGCGAGCCGCCGTTTTCGTTTCCTGCGAATATCGGGAAACATCGCCTTGGTGCAGGACTTTACCGCCCCCCGGGTGACCCGGGTCCGGTTGCGGACGATCAGGTTCAGGGTGAGGCGATGACACAGGTTGATGATTTTTCTGGGGTAACCGCGTGTGGCCCGGTAAATGGCCCATACCGCGGGCCGGCTGAAAGACGCGCCGCCCTTGGTCATGCCGTGGGCCCGCTCCAGGCGGAATTGGATCATGGCGCGCGTTTCCCGAAACCCGAGGGGCAGCAGGTCGTGACGCATGTTGATTCGGTCGGCGAAGTTGTGGTGGTCGTCCAGAAACTCCTGGAATTCGCGTTGGGCGAAGATTACGACCTGGAGCAGTTTGTAGGCGTTGGTCTCGTAGTTGAGAAGCTCCCGCAGGATCTCCAGGCAGTGGGCGGGAATTTTCTGCCCTTCGTCGATGATCAGGACGGTGATTCTGTCCCGGTCCACCCCCTGTTGAAACAGGTGGCGCTTGATGATCTCGTTGAGCTGCCAGTCGGTTGCGCCCTCATGGGGCGCTTCCCGGCTCATCATCTCGGCCAGGGCCGACAGGAACTCCCGGGGGGTGCTGAAATAGGGGTCCAGAATGAGGTGGGTCTCCACCTTGTCATCGGCGGACAGTTTCCGGATGATCTGACGGCACAGGGTGGTCTTGCCGGTCCCCACATCCCCGATCACGACGCTCAGCCCCCGCCGCAGCCGCACGGAGAGTTCCATCTTCTGGAGGCACTCCAGGTGCTGCCCGGACTCATAAAAAAAATCCGGATCCGGGGAATTGGAAAACGGCTCCCTGTCGAAATTTAGGATTTTAAAATAGTCCATAGTAAAAAAATTTAACCACGGATTACACGGATGACACTGATAATGAGATTATAACAGCCTTATCTGGTTTGCACTTTTTCTGGGTTATTCGGGCACCGTCTCTTTTGACCCAATAAACTCAACAAACCAAGCAAACTCAATGGATTAAACGGATATTTATAAGGGTTCAAGGATTCAAGGAGTCAAGGGGTCAAGTGTACTCACTCGGACCCTCGACCCCTTGGGCCGTTTTTTTCTCACTCTAACGCCTTAACCCTATTAACCAATAACTCATAACTCCTAACTCCCAACTCCTAACTCCCAACTCATAACTATTTCCCCTCCACCGCCTTTCTGATCTCCGCATCCCGCGATTTCAGGATATGGGGCGTGAGAAAGATCAGCAGCTGATCCATTTCTTTGGCCTTTTGATTCGATTTGAACAGCCAACTCAGCATGGGAATGTCCATGAGCCAGGGAATGCCCTCGTCCGTATTCGCAGTGGTGTCCTTGCCCAGGCCCCCGATGACGGTGGTCTGCCCGTCCAGGAGGACCACGTTGGTTTCCGCCCTTCTGGTGATGATGGTGGGCGTGCCCTGGACCGGCTCGGAAAAGTCGGCCTCGTCCTTGATGACCTTCACCTTCATACTGAGAATTTCGCCCGCGACCACGTGGGGGGTCACTTCCAGTCTCAGGACGGCATTTTCCCACTTGATGTTGATGTTCCCGTACCGGTCCACGGTCTGGTAGGGGATTTTCCGACCGCTTTCGATATAGGCTGTCTGGTTGTCCAGGGTGGTGATGGACGGGCTGGAGAGGATTTCCACTTTCTTTTCCTTCTGCAGGGCCGACAGTTCCACGTCCAGGATGTATTTGCCGATGGACTGGGACAGGAAGCCGATGGTGAAGCCTGCCGGATCGGCGATGGTGGCAGCGGCCCCCGCCACGCTGCTGGTGCCCGCCGCGGCCGTGTCCAGGAAATTGGCCGGAAAATTGGCGGCTTCGCTCGACGTGGGGTTCACCGCTTCGTTCACGTTCATTCCATCCGAACTGAAGCCGGGTCCGACATAATAGTTTTTCCCATCGTTGGTCCCG
>JAFDKD010000077.1 GCA_019307165.1 Deltaproteobacteria bacterium
CCGGTCATTCGACACGGGAAATGTTCGACAGATACAATAAAGTCGATGAAGAAGACTCCCGAAATGCGGCCCAAAAACTACAGTTGTTTCTTGCAACTGTTGACCAAAACGTTGACCAAACGCCCTCCCCAATAAAAAATGAGCCAGCTGAAAATCAGCTAACTCATTGATATCAATCATGGTGCCGAAGGCGGGATTCGAACCCGCACACCCGTCGGGCACTACCCCCTCAAGATAGCGTGTCTACCAGTTTCCACCACTTCGGCACGGGTTTGTACGGTTACTGTCCGGCAGGCGGAGGTGGCGCTGATGCCGGCGCCGGCGCGGTCTGCGCCGCGGGGACTTCGGTCTGGGTCACACCCTCCATAATAGAGGAGGTAGCACCTCTCCCAAAGAAAAACGACAGACTGAGGGACGTCAGCATAAACACGATGGCCGCGGCCGTGGTCACCTTGTGCATAAATGTGGTGGCCCCGGCGCTTCCGAAAACGGCCTGGCTGGACCCGCCGAATGCCGCACCCATGCCGGCGCCCTTTCCCCTCTGGAGCAAAACAATAAGGATCAGCGCCAGACAGACCGCAATGTGCAAAAGAATTAGAATCAGTTTCATATATCTGCCTCTCGGATCAAAGGCGAATGCCTGTTATTTTTAACACCATCCTATATTATATCCAGCCTTTAAAATTTTTCAATAAAAATTTTAAAGGGAAAAGAAAGAACGGAAAGAAATTTCAGACAGGATCAAAACGGACGATGCCCGCGAACGTCTCCGCCTGCAGGCTGGCGCCTCCGACCAGGGCGCCGTCGATATCGGGCTGGGCCATGAGGTCCGCTGCGTTGCCCGGTTTTACGCTCCCGCCGTAAAGGATCCGCACCTGATCAGCGGCATCGGAAACAAAGGTGTCCCCCAGCCATCCCCGGATAAAGCCGTGGACTTCCCGGGCCTCGTCGGGGGTGGCCGTGAGTCCGGTGCCAATGGCCCACACGGGCTCGTATGCCAGGATCGTTGACGCGGGCATGGATCCTTGGACGCGAAACTGTTGCAGGGAACCTTCCAGTTGCCTCCTGATCAGCCCCTCCCGGACAGCGGCCGCAGCCTTCCTGTCAATATCTTCGCTGGGCTCCCGGAAAAGGCTCCGTCGTTCCGAATGGCCCAGGATCACATGCGTGCACCCGGTTTCCTTGAGCATGGCAGCTGAGACTTCGCCCGTATAAGCGCCCTCCGTCTCCCAATGCATATTCTGGGCCCCCAGAAAAATACCGGCGTCGCCGATCGCCTCTCTCACCGCCGGCAACGCCGTAAACGGGGGCGCCACCAGCACGTCGACGCCCTTCACATCGCGGATTCCGGCGGCAATGCCCCGGACCAGTTCGGCCCCTTCCGCAATCCCCAGGTTCATCTTCCAGTTGCCGGCGATCATGGGTATTCTAAGTGCCATGTCTTCTCTCCCGGGCCTAACACATGTTCTAGATGGCCGGAAATCAGCTGCCGGCCATGTACAATGCCAGATCCACCATGCGGTTGGAATATCCGAACTCGTTGTCATACCACGAGAGGACCTTCACCATGTCTCCGACAGCCATGGTGCAGGGAGCGTCTACGGTGGATGACACCGATGACCCGTTGAAATCGGTCGATACCAGAGGCGCGTCGCTGTAAGCCAGTATCCCTTTCAGGTTGCCGTCCGCGGCCTCTTTAAAAGCGTTGTTGACTTCATCCACTGTCGCGGGGTGGCCCAACTGGACCACGAGGTCCACCACCGACACATTGGGGGTAGGCACGCGAATGGCCATACCGTTCAGCTTCCCTTTAAGGCTGGGCAGGACCAGGGAAACGGCCTTGGCTGCGCCTGTGGTGGTGGGAATCATGGAAAGGGCCGCCGCCCTCGCCCTTCGCAGGTCCTTGTGGGGGAAATCGAGCAGCCGCTGATCTCCCGTATACGCGTGGGTGGTGGTCATGAGACCCTTTTCGATACCGAAATTGTCCAGGAGCACTTTGCAAACGGGCGCCAGACAGTTGGTTGTGCAGGAGGCGTTGGATACGATGTGATGCGCTTTCGGATCATAATCGTGGTGGTTTACGCCCATGACCACCGTAATGTCGGGGCCTTTTGCAGGGGCGGAGATAATCACCTTTTTGGCCCCCGCCTCCAAATGTCCCGCGGCCTTGTCCCGCTCGCGAAACAGCCCGGTACATTCGAACACCGTTTCAACGCCCAGGTCCCCCCAGGGCAGACCGCCGGGCTCCTTTTGGCTGTAAATCTCGATCTCCTTTCCATCTACAATCAAGGAGTGATCGGTGCTCGAAACCTCCGCTCCCAAAACACCGTGGACGGAGTCGTATTTGAGCAGATGAGCCAGGGTGGCCGCATCCGTAAGATCATTGATCGCCTCGAATTCAATGGCGTCATTGCCGATACCCGCGCGAAAAACCATTCTCCCAATTCTCCCGAAGCCGTTTATGGCCACTTTCAACGTCATGGTTCCCCTCCTGATTTGTCAATATCAAATCTTACAGCCCCGTCTCTTACCGGCAAAAGGCCTAAAAAACCTTAATTGAAACCAAGGCGATTCACGAAGAAGTGCCCCGCGCCATTTGCATCGGGGCTTCCAGCGACAGGGTCATAATGAGCGCATCCTCACGGGTATCGTCGTAATACCCCTGCCGCCGCCCCCCGCCCCGAAACCCGTATTTATGGTAAAGCTCCCGAGCCGGCGTGTTGGACGGCCGCACCTCCAGCCATACCTTTTCGACCCCGGATGCAAGACCCAAAGCGATCATTCGATCCATCAGGTGGCGCCCCAGTCCCATCCTCCGCCTGCCGGGATGAACCGCAAGGCTCAGCAAGTGAATTTCATCGAGAAACATCCAGAAGCAGACATATGCGGCTGTTTCACCGTCCAGGAGCAGCACCCAGAAATTGGAAACATCGTTTCCCGCCTCACCCTGAAAAGCGCTTGGCCCCCACGGACTGGGGAACGACGCCCGTTCAATAGCCAGGATATCGTCTTGATACAGGCCTAGATTTCTTGGTGTTATATGAATAAGGGAAATCATTCCGTCTTGAGCAACTTACCGGCCAATGCGATGCTCCGTTTTCCCGCTTCCTGCGCTTTTTCGCCCAGTTCGCCCAGCGACAGACGCTTCCTGTCCTGGGCCACGGCCACAACCATCGGCAAATTAACGCCGCTCAACACCTCTACCCGCTCTTCCTTCAGAAACGACAGGCTCAGGTTGGAAGGGGTCCCGCCAAACATATCCGTCAGCACGAGAACGCCTTGCCCCTGATCGAGCGCCTTGATCTTCTCGGAAATGGTCTTCAGGATCTTAGCGCTGTCCGAGGTTTCCGTAATGGATATGGAATCGGCCGCATCCAGGCCGCCCAGGATCAACTCGGCGGCATTCAAGAATTCCTTCCCCAAGTCGCAATGGGAAATAATCAGTATACCTATCATGGCGTCCCCACACTCATCCTGACCACCATCAAGATGCCATCTTCCCGCGTTTTTCCAGCGGGGACATCCGACACCTTGCCGGTGCTCAGGATCATCTCTTCGCCAAACCACCCGGTGAAATACAGAATGCTAAAAATAGAGGGCGGATTTATTCGTCGAATGCCTCATTTCAGGATTCTTCATCCATGTCTGTGATGGTCCGATAAAGATCCCCCCGGCCGCTCGCCTCCATAAGCAATTTTCTAAACGCGCTGTTCTTGAGAATCTTCGCGATCTTCGCCAATACCTGCAAATGCATGCCGGACGAATTTTCAGGCGCGATGAGGAGAAAAAAGAGATGGACGGGCTGCGCGTCCATGGAATCGAAATCGAGGCCCGTTTTGCTTCTCCCAAATGAGACGATTGGTTGATCCACCCCTTTGAGTTTTCCATGGGGGATGGCCACGCCATCCCCGATTCCGGTGCTTCCCAGGTTTTCACGCTCCACCAGGACGTTTACCAGGACCACCCTATCCACGGACGGATTGTGCCTGGAAACGACCTCCGCCAGTTCCTCCAGAACACCTTTTTTATCCCGGGCTTTAAGGTCCGAAATAATGTCATCTTCCATCAAGATATCGGCAAGTCTCATTTCATGAACCCGTATTGCCTCAATTGGTCGGCTCGATGAGCCCGAGGTTTCCACCCTTTCTTTTGTAGATCACATTGATCTCTCTGGACTTGGCGTTCCGAAACACGAGAAAATCCTGCTGGGACATATCGAGCTGCATGGCAGCCTCTTCAGGATCCATGGGCTTGGCCGCCATCTTCTCCACCTCGATCACCGGCTCGTCTTGAATCGGCACGCTTGCCTCCTCGGCCGCCTCGCTGTCGAGGACCGCAGCGCCCTTGATATTTTCCGAACTGTGGTCGCGTATCTTTGACAAATGCCTCTTCAGCTGCTTTTCGACCTTGTCCATGACCTGATCGATGGCCGAATACATATCCTCGGTCTCTTCGGCGGCTTTGATCCTGCTTCCGTTTACGTTCAACGTAATGTCAGCCATATGCCTGAATTTCTCCACGCACAGGACCACATGGGCCTCCGCTGGAAAATCCAGGAACTTTCTGATCTTACCCAGTTTTTCTTCGGCGTAAGCCTTAAGACTTTCCGTAGGCTCCATGTGTCTGAATGTTACCGTTATTTCCATAAGATCCCTCCCATAACAGGATTGCCGTTGAAGAAACCGAAATTCGCTTCAATAGGGGTTTTTCCGTTTTCTGGACGGCAGTATGCCTATCGACTCTCTATATTTTGCTACCGTTCGCCTTGCGACGTTGATATTGACCTTCTTCAAGATCTCCACAAGGTCCTCGTCGCTGTAAGGCTTTGCCTTATTCTCCGTTTTAACGATCGTGCGGATATGCTCCTTGACACTTTCGGAAGCGACATCGTCTCCGTCGAGGCTCTTGATGGCGCTGTTAAAAAAGAACTTCAATTCGAACACGCCCTGCGGCGTATGAACGTACTTGTTTGTCGTGACCCGGCTGACCGTTGATTCGTGCATCTCAATTTCCTCTGCCACATCGCGAAGCACAAGAGGTTTGAGGTGCGTAATCCCCTGATCCAGAAAATCTCGCTGGAACTTGATGATGCTCTCCGTGACACGGTAAATGGTCCGCTGACGCTGATGAATGCTCTTGATCAACCAGGCGGCGGCCCTCAGCTTCTCCTGAACATATGCCCGGGTATTCTCGGGAACCGTAGTCTTGTTTGACAGGATTTCCCTGTAATAAGAATTGATCCTGAGTTTAGGAAGCCCGTCTTCGTTCAGGAGAATCTCGTAATCGTCCCCCACCCGGATCACATAGATATCGGGGGTAATGTAGATGGTCTCCTCATCCGAATACAGCCTGCCCGGTTTCGGTTCCAGGCCCTGAAGCACGGTAACGGCATCCAGCACCTCCTGAACGGGTATCGAAAGCGCCCTGGCGATCGTATCGTATCGGCGGCCCTCGAGATCTTTCAGGTGATCCCGGACAAGCGTTTCAACCAGCGTTCCCTCAAGCTCGTAGAAAGCCGCCTGAATGAGCAGAGACTCCCGGGCATCCCGTGCCGCTACCCCCACCGGGTCGAATTTCTGAATTACCTTGAGCGTTTCCCCGATTTTGCCCACAGAATGGCCCGTGCTTTCGGCAAGTTCCTTAAGGGTCAGGCCCAGGTATCCATCCTCATTCAGGTTCCAGATAATGTGAACGGCGATATCACGTTCCGCATCTCCCAGATCGCTCATGTTCAACTGCCACATGAGGTGTGTGTAGAGGCTGGTCTTGGTGGCCGTCATACTCTCAAAGGAAGGGATCTCCCTGTCTTCATAAGGGACCTCGGCCCATCCTGTATTGTATTCGGAAATATAGGTTTCCCAATCCACATCTCCCTGGACCTTATCGCCCACGGTGACTTCGGGAAGAGCGGGAACATCCTCATCCGAATCGTCCGCGGAAGCTTCCGTGGGGGTATCCGCGTCGTCCTCCTCGTCCGCGCGTTCTTCGAGCATGGGGTTGGACTCCAACTCCTGGGACAGGGTTTCCTGAAGCTCAAGCCGGGAAAGCTGGAGCAGCTTTATGGCCTGCTGCAACTGCGGCGTCATGATGAGCTGCTGTGTCAGGCTGAGCGTTTGTTTGAGTTCCAGCGCCATAGTTCGTCGAATATAACCGGTGATCAGGCCCCGGCCCCTTTCGTAGCGGGTTACAGGGCCGGAAATCCTTCCTCCATATTAATTACATATTGAAATTTTCTCCCAAGTAGACACGCCGCGCTATCTCGCTTGAAACGATGACCTCGGGAGGACCCTGCTCGATAATCTTCCCTTCACTGATAATATAGGCCCGATCGCACACATTGAGCGTTTCCCGCACATTGTGATCGGATATGATAATGCCCAGTCCCCGTTGCTTCAGGTGTCGAATGATCTCCTGGATATCGTTTACCGCCAGCGGATCTATACCGGCGAAGGGCTCGTCCAGGAGCATGAAGCGGGGATCGGTCACCAGGGCCCGCGTGATCTCCAGCCGCCGTCGCTCACCGCCTGAAAGCGATGAGGCCTTTTGCTTGCCCAGATGGGAAATATTCAATTCCGCAAGAAGGATCTGAAGCCTTTCCCGCCTTTCCCGCCTGCCGATATTCAGGGTTTCCAGGATGGCGAGCAGGTTTTCCTCCACCGTCAATTTGCGAAAGACCGATGCTTCCTGCGCCAGATAGTTGATTCCTTTCCTGGCACGCATGTACATGGGGTCTGAAGTGATATCCAGACCGTCCAGCCATACGTTGCCTTCATCGGGCCTCGTAAGCCCGACCATCATGTAGAATGTTGTCGTCTTTCCCGCCCCGTTGGGGCCGAGAAGTCCGACGATCTCCTTGCGTTCGACCCGGATACCGATACGGTTGACCACGGGCTTTCCGCCGTAGCGCTTGACCAGGTCTTCGCATTGAAATGCCTCCATGGGCGCGGTCACAGGGGCTTCCCCTTTTCTCCACCCTGAAAAATGACCGCCTTCACCTTGCTGCCCTCGTTGCTTTCAACGATGCTTCTGTTCTCTTTCAAGAGAATCGTGATGCGGTCGCCCTCGATAAAATCTTTCCCTTGCTTGACCACCGGCCTTCCGGTCAGGACGACTTTTTCCTCTATCTGGTAATAGACGGCCTCATCCGCCGTGGCCATGCCGCCCTGGGCCCGCTTTATGCTGACGCCGCCTTTTGCAACAATCCTGTTGATTTGGGTTCGGGTGTTTTCGGCATCCCCTTCCTCTGAAACGCTTTCGTAATAAACCACCATTTCCCGGCAGTCCATCACGAATTCGTCTTTTTTCGCGCTCACATCGCCGCGAAACACCACCGTTTTGGAGGCGTCATTGACTTCAAGGGTGTTGGACTGAATCGTAATAGGGCTCGATCCGCCTTTTTGAAATTGGTCCTTCAAGGATTGCGCCGCGGGCCGGCCCGGCGCCAGCATCATCGCCGCAACCACCCAAATAAAAATGAACGATCGGCACTTCACCGGTGTCATTGCTCCCAAGCCTCCTGCTTCAATGTACTGGTCACGTCCGAAAGGATCTCCACCCTTTCCTCGTTCAGATCCGCAAAGAGGCCCTTTCCCCTCACGGAAAACAGAGGGCCGGTGATTTCTACAACATCGTCGGTGCGGGCCTGTCTCGTTTTCTCGTTGATATGCAGGCGCTCGGTCGAGAACCGGTACCCGCCTTGCGATCGCCCCACCAGGTCTCCCCACAGTTTGATATCGCCGCTATCCCTGGAATACTCGCCTCGGTTGCCCTTCATTTCAACCCATTGTTCCGATTCAGGTTCCACACGCAATTTGAAGTCCCGGAAGACCATGGAATTCCGGTCGCTGGAGAAACTCACCTCTTCGGCATCCAGGATCCACTTCATTCCTTCGTCCGCGTCATCGTGGGTGTAGTGGATATCCTTCAACTTCAGGCCTTCACCTGCCTCAACCCCGTCCATATCGGGTTCGTGGAGGCCATTGTCCCCGGACTGAATGAGATAAAACGCCACCACTCCGACAAGGGCTGCCATAACAAGCGGCGGCCAATGTCTTTTAAAAAGGCTTATCATTGGTCAATGTTTTGAATGGATTTTGGCATTTATTATATCAATGGCGAATTTGTTCTGTAAAGGCTATTTTCCCGGAACAACCGGCGCCTACAGAGGCCATTTCCCCCGCGCCTTCAAAAGGTACTCGCAGGCCTCCCGCACCGCCCCGGCGCCCCCCTTGCAACGGGTGACATACACGGCCGCCTGCCGGACCTCTTCTACCGCATCCGCCACCGCCATGGGCACGCCCGACTCACGAAACATCTCGAGATCGGGCAGATCGTCGCCAAGGCAGGCGATCGATTCTACGGACAGGCCGCGTTTCTCTCTGAATTGACGGCAAAACCGGCCCTTTTCGCCGACCCCCTGGTACACCTCCCGAATCCCCAGTTCTTCGGCCCGCCTGGAAACCGCCCCCGACGTACGACCGGTGACGATCACCACCTCAATGCCCGCCGACATCAACAGCTTCAATCCAAGCCCGTCCTTGACATTAAAGGCCTTCATTTCGCGGCCGTCCTCGTCCAACGTGATACAGCCGTCGGTCATGACGCCGTCCACGTCCAGAAAAAGCAATGTGACGCTTGGAGCCGGGTTCGATTTCATTCGAATTATCCCTTTGCTCTATTTACAGAACCCGGCCTGCCCCGCACGGCGGGGTTCACAGCTGAGCGGATGTGCGGGAGCCTGGGGAGAAGATACATGATTCTCGCCGCAGGCCCTTTGAAAGCGGGGCGGGAAATACGCTTACAGGTCAGTTCCAAGATCTTATGAGGCCATATATCTGTTGAAGTCGTTTCAGCAACGGCCTCACCTCGTGGAGGGGCAGTGAATTCGGGCCGTCGCAAAGGGCGGCCTCGGGTTTAGGGTGAATTTCCAGAAAGACACCGTCTGCTCCGGCGGCCACCGCGGCCATTGACAGGGGGGCCACGAATTCCCGCTGACCGCCCGAACGATTTCCCTGGCCGCCGGGCAACTGGACGCTATGGGTGGCATCGAATACGACCGGGCAGTCGAAGCCCTTCATGATGGGAATGGACCTCATGTCAACCACGAGGTTGTTGTAGCCGAATGTGGCCCCCCGCTCGGTAAGCAGGATGGCGCTGTTTCCCGCGGCCCTGGCTTTCTCCACAACGGCCCCCATCTCCCACGGGGAAAGGAATTGCCCCTTTTTCAGGTTCAATGGCAAGCCCGTTTTCGCCGCGGCCGTGATCAGGTCCGTTTGGCGGCAGAGAAACGCCGGGACCTGAAGCACATCCAATGTGCCGGCCGCCGCGCTCACCTCATCCGTACTGTGGATATCGGACAGCACCGGCAGCCCCGTCTCCGATTTGACTTTCCGCAATATTCGAAGGCCCCGGTCCCTCCCCGGGCCCCTGAAAGAACTGATTGACGTTCGATTGGCCTTGTCATATGAAGCCTTGAAAATGACGGGCAGATCTAAAGCCTCAGCGGTGTCCCGTAAAAATCGCGCAACCTCCAGCGTGGTGGCTTCATCCTCAATAACGCACGGGCCCGCGATCACAAAAAAGCGGGAGTTGTCCAGCGTCAGGTCATGGACTCGTATGGACTCATTCATGGCTGGTCGGATGTCCCGGTAATCATGGCATCAATCCGGTACGCCTACGCCCCATCATACCGGAATTTCATTCACCTCAATTGACTCGGAGTCACAATCTGAAGCCCCTCTCCGGGCACTCTCCATGGAATACATTGTTATCGGAAGGCCTGTTGAATGTCAAATTTTCCTTAAACCAACCCGACTTCCCTAAAGGGCAGCTTCGATGCGGCAAAAAATCGCAAATCAAGAATCAAAACATTTTTTTTCTTGTAAGCATTAGATGTTATCCCTATGATGCCATACTGGATATTGCTTAGTGGAGGTGTAGTCATCATGGCCCAGAAACAGACGGCAAAAAGTATTGAGGCGATCAACCGGCGCATCAAACAGGGAAAGGCGGTGGTCGTCA
>JAFDKD010000607.1 GCA_019307165.1 Deltaproteobacteria bacterium
TAGCTCCCGCTTCAGAATGGGGATTTGGCAACAGCCTTGCCGTCAATCGAATATTGTTCGGCCCTTGGCCTCCGCTCTCTGCCCTCCGCCCCTTGCCACGGCGTAGCTGCCCTTCAGCGAAGCCGGGTCTGCCCTACGCCCGTTGCCCTGCGCCTTGCGCCGAATTTTCATGCGCCTCGCCGATTCTGTCTTCCAGGTAGGCGAGGAGGCCATCGTCGTGTTCCATGACATCGAAGCAGTACCCGTCCTCGCCGAGCAACCCCTGGGGAACCAGGTCGCCGAGTTCATCCGGATCAGTGATGTCGTCCCCGTAAAAGCAGGCCGACAGCCACCGGTTCTCCGGGTCGTCATCGATGACGTCCACCATGACGAACAGACGCTCCGATGCCTCCCCTTCATCCGCCAAAAAGCCCCTCAGGGAATAGCTGATGCCGGGTCTCGGGACGAAAGAAAGCCGCCCACCGGTGGCTGACAGTCGCTCTTTCAACCTGAGGAATTCGGCTTTCATGTCATCGGCGGGACTCCGCCATTCGTTCAAAAAACGCGCCATCGCGTCAAGCGCTTCATCGTTTGAAACCATGTGCATTCTCCCCTTGTCGTATCACGATGCCATGGCCGCGAGCCGCTCCCGAAGCACAACGGCTTCTCGGATGACGTCGTCCACCACCTCTTTTACCGTCTTCACGCCTTTGATCAGGCCCACCACCTGTCCGGTGGGAAGCAGGCTCGTTTCAGGGTCCCCGTCCACGTAGGCCCGCTTCGACCGCGTACCCGCCACCTTTTGGATGATCTCCTCCAGGGTGGTCCCCCTGGCCTCCATGGCCTCGAGGTCCTCGGCAAATCGGTTGCGGATGCTCCGCATGGGATTCTGGATGCTTTTCATGAGCAGGACCGTTTCATGGGCCTGCGCCTTCACGTACCTGGCCTTAATCTCCTCATGAATAGGGCACTCCCGGGTAATCATGAAGCGCGTTCCCATGAGGATCCCTTCGGCCCCCATGGCCAGGGCACCCAGGAATCCGCGGCCGTCGGCCACCCCGCCCGCCGCGAGGACCGGAATATCCAGCTGTTCGATGGCCTGGGGCAGGGAAATAAAAGACGCTACTTCCTCGAGTCCGATATGCCCGCCCGAGCCGAACCCCAGGAGCGCGATAGCGTCCACGCCCGCCTTCTGCGCGCTCATGGCGTGCCGGACCGAGGTTAGCTTGTGGATCACCTTGACCCCGGCCGCCTTGAACCGGTCCATCAGCGGCCCGGGGCTCCGGCCGGCGGTTTCCACCACCGGGACATTTTCCTCGCAGACGACATCGGCCAGCTGATAGGTCCGTCCCTTGAGATCTCCCAGCTCGGGGATCATGGAGATGTTGACCCCAAAAGGCCTGTCCGTGAGATCCCGCATCTTGCGAAGATCCTCCCTTAGCGCCTCGGGCGTTTCAAATGACTCGGCCGTGATGAACCCGAGTATGCCCGCATTGCACGCGTGCGCGACAAACTCGGCCCGGCTGATCCACTGCATGCCCCCCATCAGGATAGGATAATCGATGGCCAGCATTTCCGTAATCTTGGTCTTGAAAGGTTTGTCCATCTCTTTAAACGCCTCCTCTCATAACGTCATCTATTGACGGAATCGTTGTGAACCGGCTTCCGGTAAACGTGAGGTTCTTCCCGCAGAGCCCCGCTCCCGCGGGAGCGTCAGGATGTCCGCCTCAGTCGAACTCGATTTCAACCTCAGAGGTGAAATAGCCATTTCCGGATAAAAACTATCTGGCCACGCACACTCCCCTGACTTCATCGTGCCGATCGACCCATTCCCTCGCGAATACCGTCTGGTTCGCGGCCGGGTCCGCCTTGACCGCTTCTTCCATTTCCTTCGCCATCCGGGCGTGGTCCAGACACCGCCCGCATTCGATGATGATTTCCGCGAAATGCTGGCAGCCCTGCCGCCCCACGACCTTCATAACGGCGTTCTCCCAATTCTCCCCCCGAACCGTCATGCCCACGGCCTTTTGGAGTTGATCGACGGCGGTCGGACAGATGGGCGTGGTGTAGCGCTTCATCCACCCTTCTATTGACAGGATTTCCCCGGAGACACCGTTAACATCCATACGGATCTCCATGCCGTAGATATGGTCTTCCTGGATGCCGCTGAACCGGACGGTATCCCCATCCAGGATCTTGGCGCCCACAAGCTGACTTCGACTCAGTGTATTCATTTTCCTTTTCCTCAATGTTTTTCGCAATTCACTTGAATCCTTGGCCCCTCGACCCCTTGAATCCTTTTAAAATCTCTTGCCTCCAACCTTTAACTTTCCACCCTTTTCCCTGCGCCCTTATCCCTGCATCACCGGGCTGCCCTCGGCATACACCACGCAGCTGCCCGCCATCCTGGGATTGGTTTTCAAGATGGCCTTGGCCCCCTCGATTTTTTCCTCATCGCCGACATCGTCCCCCGGTTGCAGCGTCAGGCGCGTAAAGTGCAGGATCACCGCATTGGCGGACTCCAGCACGGCCGCGGTCAGCACCTGGCACCCGTCTTGCTCTCCCAGCGTGCCGCGGACGATCTTTCGCAGCCCGGCCCCGATCCGAACGCCCACCACTTTTTGGATCATATCCTGGACGGCCCGGCATTCCTCATGGACCGCGCGTTTAAGGGAAGCATTCGCTTCGGTGATCGCCAGGTCCGGGGGCATGATCTTCAGCTCCACGGCCGCCTCCATGAGGCTGTCTTTCAAGCGCCAGTAAACGGCCAGGGCCCCGTCCGGCAGGGGCTCCACCTCTACGATCTTGTTTCTGTAAAAATCCAGAATCATCGGCTAAACTCCTTTATTTAGAAAATATGTAGAAAAAAGGTTTCAGTGTTCCCCGCCCAACAACGGCGGGATCTTCGACAGGTGTCCCGTCTTCGCTACGCTCCGACAAGCAGGTGTCCCACCTGCGCTCTAACGAGCTACGGTGGGCAGGCAGGTGTCAGCGCCGCCTCTGGCCTGGGGGGCGGCCAGTCTAATCGATCGGGAAACTTCACGAAGACGGAAACCTTCGATCTCGTTGTCGTGGTCGTAATCGTAATCGATTTCAATCAATGACTCACACAAATCGCCGTAGGGTGGGATTTTACATCCCACCACTGAGACAGGCAATGGACAACCGATCTTCGG
>JAFDKD010000608.1 GCA_019307165.1 Deltaproteobacteria bacterium
GATTTCCCCGGATAGCCCGTGAAGCGCAGGGGGAACGGGTATTGCCAGGCTGCCTATGCGGTCCTTGAGTGAGGGAGGAGGCGCTTCCCGGTCGGTTTCCGCATCCTCAACTTCGGCGAGATCGATCCAAAACCGGGGATCTCTTATTCTGACCTCCGCCAGCCGTATGTTGCCGGTAAGCAACGCGCGCCATTCGGGGTATGCACTGAGGACCTCAACCGTACCCCCCAGTCTGCCGGGGATGAAAAACGCCACCTTGCTGATGCCGACATGGGGTAGAGGCAAAACCGAGACCTGTATTTCCTGGAACTCGATTACGCCGCCGGTTTTCTCTGCGACGACCTCCTTGATCCGCCTCTGCATGGCGTCGGAATTGATGAATCTGGGAAGGAAAAAATGGATCGCCAGAATCAGGACCGTCAGGGCGCCGATCCCGATCAACACGGCGCGGAATATCTTGCGATGCTTTTTCATGGGTATGAGACCTGTTCTTGTAATCCGGAGACGATAGTTTGACTATATGGCTTCAGGCACACATAAGCAAACCTTCATATGAAACTTCGTATGGTTCAGGGTTCAAGGTTCAAGGTTCAGAGGTTCAACGTTCAGGGTTCAAAGGTTCAGGGCTGACTTCGTCAGCTGTTTGTTGTCAGTTGTGGGTTGTGGGTTGTTCCTCGTTCCTGGTGCTTGGTTCTGTGTTCTTGGTTCCTGGTTCTTGGTTCCTGGTTCCTGGTTCCTGGTTCTTTGTTTGTGCAGGGCGTTATTAGTTATTAGTTAATGGATAGAATTTTAACATTATTAGCTTATATTTTAATTAAATTCGGATGATAAAACGCCATGGCTATCCCTTGCCTGATAACAAATAGCTATTAACTGATAACCGAAATCCGCCCTCTGATCTCCGACCTCTGTCTTCTGTCCTCCGCCCTCTGTCCTCTGACCTCCGATTTCCGTCCTCTGATTTTTTCCTCTCGCAAAGAACGCAAAGGTCGCTAAGATAAGATCATTCGTTGTCGTGGTCGTTGTCGTAATCGTAATCGACTTCAATCAATTGGGCACACAAGTCGCCGTAGGGCGGGATTTTACATCCCGCCAATGAGACCGACGGGGAGCAATCGATCTACGGCGGCATATAAAATGCCGCCCTACATTCCAACGTTGACGAGCAACGTTTCGCTAAGCACGAGCACGCCTAAAAACGGCGGGATAACCGATCCGCACCCCTTTTTGTCGTCCCCGCATGATTTTGGCGGGGACCCAGCGAAACGGAGGTCTGGATTCCCGCCAAAATCATGCGGGAATGACAGGTTGATTTCCCGCCGTTCTTGTGCGGGGACAGCTTGTTTTACTGACACCTGACACCTCTAATGGGCCTCCATGGAATCCGAAACTGCTTTCTCAAAAAGTTTCCTTCTCGATTAGACTTGTCGGAGCGTAGCTTCGCATTGACACGCGGCCCGCTTTGTCCTAAATTCCCACTGAAATGAAACCTGACCTGACCCTGATAAACAACCTGAAAGGATTTCTGGACGAAATCGAGGGTAATCACCTCTACGAGAGGGCCCTGGAGGCGGGCAGGCACGGACCCTGCCTGGAAATCGGGAGCTATTGCGGAAAATCCGCCATGTACCTGGGCGCCGCCTGCAAAACGACCGGCAGCGTCTTGTTTTCCATCGACCATCACCGAGGCTCAGAGGAGCAGCAACCCGGCGAGGAATATTTCGACCCCGACCTGTTTGACGATGAAACGGGAAAGGTGGATACCTTCAAGTCCTTTCGAAAGGCCTTGGCATCCGCTGAATTGGAGGATACGGTGGTCCCCCTGGTCTGCCGTTCCGAAACAGTGGCGCGGCAATGGCAAACGCCCCTGAGCCTGGTCTTCATCGACGGCAGCCACACCTACGAATCGGCCACGGCCGACTATCACGGCTGGGCAAGGCACCTGATGCCGGCGGGCTACCTGCTGATTCACGATATATTCAAAAACCCGGAAGAAGGCGGCCAGGCCCCCTACCAGGTCTACAGGCTGGCGCTGGCCGGCGGCGAATTCGACGAGCTGCCCATGGTCAAGACCCTGGGCGTGCTGAGGAAAAGACAGGATTGATTTTAGGTAAAAACATTTGACAGGTTAACCCGGCTTCGCTAAAGGGCAGCTTCGCCGCGGCAGGCAGGATACAAGACAAAAAGCACGTTGAATAACAACGCTATTTCAAATTATGGGCAATCAGGATTTCAGTGTTCACAGGGGTCAAGGATTCCAGGGGTCGAGGGGCCAAGTGACCTGCTGCTCCATACGAAGAAAGGGTTTGTCCTTTTCCCCTTGAATCCTCGACCCCTCGGACCCTTGAATCCTTTTGTAATATCTTTGCAGAATAGAAATCCGGTTAAGGTATCCGAAACATTAAATTTATGGAGGGGAGAAAATAAATATGGGCCTACTGATTATCGATGAAGAGAAGTGCAAGAAGGACGGCATCTGCGTGCGCGAGTGCCCCATGGTCATCATCAAGCAGAAGGACGAAGACAGCTTTCCGGAAATCGTGCCGGGCGGTGAGGACATCTGCAACAGCTGCGGTCATTGTGTGGCGATCTGTCCCCACGGCGCCCTGAGCCACGCCTGGGTGCCCATTGAAAAGAGCCCGCTTATCGAGAAAGATCTGGAAATCGACGAAGCCCGGGCCGTGCAGTTCCTCCGCTCCCGCCGATCCATTCGCTTCTTCAAAAAGCAGCCCGTGGAACGGGAAAAGCTGCAGCGGCTTATCGAGATCGCCCGCTATGCCCCCACCGGGGGAAATCTCCAGTCGGTGGAGTGGGTGGTGTTTACGGACGAGGAAAAAATTAAGGCGATCGCCGAGCAGACCGTGGAATGGATGCGCAAGCTCCTCGCAAAGGCCCCCCAGTCGGTCCCACCCTATTTCCCCATCATCGTCGGCGCCTGGGACATGGGCTACAACTCCGTGACGTGGAGCGCCCCCGCCCTGATCCTGGCATCAGCGCCAAAGGACGCGATTCCCAAGATGGTGGACGTGACACTGGCGCTTTCCTACTTTGAACTGGCGGCCCCCAAGCTGGGCCTGGGCACCTGCTGGGCCGGCCTGGTCAACGGCGCCATGCAGGCCTCCGCCGCGGTCAGGGAGGCTGTGGGGCTCCCCGACGGGCACGCATACTACTATCCCATGATGGTCGGTTATCCCAAAATGAAATATGCGCGCGTTCCCGAACGAAAAGCGCCCGAGATTACATGGAAGTAGTAAAGATCCGGGTCCGTAGGGCCCGGCTTGGAGGCCGCCCCCATAGGGAACACGGCGATTATCGTATCTTGCAAGTGATGTATCCATTAGGTGTCGGGTGTCAGGTATCAGGAAAGGATTTGTTTTAAGCAGACGCTGGGAAAGCAAATGAGGGCAATCCCAGCAGCAACACACATCGGCGTTGAAGTCTATTATTCGCACTGACACCTGAACACTGACACCTGAAACCTTATTTCCGCATTGGCATAGCCAAAAAACTTTGACCTGGACCTGAAGACCAGGTTTACAGATGGAATAAACAATTGAAAGGATCCGCCAGTGGTCGCCAACAAGCAGTTGGATGTTTTTCTGAAACCCGGGTCCGTGGCCGTCATCGGGGCCACGGAGCGACCCGGCTCGTGGGGCTCCTTCATCATGGAGGGCCTGCTCTCCAGGCCCTATCCCGGAAAGATTTATCCGGTCAACCGTCAGGCCGACCGCGTGTATGATCTGCCGGCGTTCAGGAGCGTGGAGGACATTCACGGGCCGGTGGACCTTGCCATTTTCACCATTCCCGAGGTCTCCGTCACGCAGGCCGTGGAAAGCTGCGGCCGCAAAGGGGTGAAGGGCATCACGATCATCACCGCCGGCTACGGCGAGGCCGTGGACGGGGGCAAGGACATGGAAAAGGCGCTGGTTCGCCTTGCCCGTTCCTACGGCATACGTCTGCTCGGTCCCAATGTGAGCGGGACCTTCGATTTGAACGCGGAATTCAACGGGGCCGCATCGCCCGAGATGCATCTTGTCAAGACCGGCCTCGGCGCCGTCTGCCAGGGCGGCTATGCCATGTATGACCTGCTGGCGCACCATTTCTCGCGGGGCATGGGCGTGGGCAAGTTCGTGCACACGGGCAACGAGGCGGACCTCACCACCACCGATTTTCTGGCGCATTTCGGCGCGGACCCTGAAGTAAAGGCCATTTTCATGTACGTGGAGGCCATCAAGGAGGGGAGGCGATTCCTGGAGGCGGCGCGGGAAATTACGCGGATCAAGCCCGTTATCATGTACAAGGCCGGTCAGTCCCCGGCTTCGGTAAGGGCGGCCGAAAGCCACACCGGGTCGCTTGCGGGGGCCATCGATATCTATCGCGGGGCCCTGGAGCAGGCAAACGTGCTCATGTCGCCCACCATGGAACTCCTGATTCCCGCGGGACACGCCTTCATGGAACGACCGGCCATGCCGGGCGACCGGGTGGTGATCCTGACCATGGGCGGCTCGTGGGGCGTATCCCTCACCGACGCCCTGGAGCGTGAAGGTCTTCGGGTACCCGAACTGAGTCGACCCCTTCAGCAGGCGCTCAGAGACCTGGGCATGCCTATTCGCGCGTCGGTCAAGAACCCCGTGGACATCGGGGCATCCGGGCTTTTTTTCGACATAAAATTAGTGCTGTCCCTGGGCCGGGAAATACTGGCTTCCGGTGAGGCGGACGCCCTCATCCTGCACGGCATGGGTCGGCCGGGCATGCTGGACGAAGGGGCGCCCGAGCGGCTGCGGATATTTCTGGACATCAACAAGGAAATCATCCGGGGCTACGCTGCCATGGAAAAAGAATATGGCCTTCCCGTGTTTATCGGCAGCATTTATACACCATGGGAAAGCCAGGTGGTCTACGATTTGAACCAGGAGGGCATCCGCATCTACGACCGACTGGACGAAATCGCCCAGATCCTGTCCATGATGCATCGGTATTGGGCGAGGAGAGACTAGAGACGAGAGACTAGAGACTAGACGAGACAGAGGTCGGAGGGCGGAGGACAGAAGGCGGAAGGCGGAAATACTGAGGACTGAGGACTGAGGGCAGAGGACAGAAGACAGAGGGCGGAGGGCGGAATTCGGAAGGCGGAAAGAGGATGTCGTTGGAGGTTGGAACCGGCTTCGCTAAAGGGCAGCTACGCCGCGGCAAGGGACGGAGGGCGGTG
>JAFDKD010000078.1 GCA_019307165.1 Deltaproteobacteria bacterium
CCGGCGAAGCCGGGAGGCGGGGTTGCCCCAGGGAATGTCGCCGGGGGCAACAATCCCTTTCATCCTCTAATCTAGCGAGCACCGCGAGCGGGCGGTTAATTTACTAAGGATGCCGTTAAATTTGGATATGCTCTCCGGAAAAGGCGTATAATACATAGCTTCTTACAAACGGAAGTGTCTAAATAATTCTGACTTCGTTAGTAATTGTCATTCAAAGACCAGTCATAATCCAGGTACTTGAGCCTCAGGTCCCCGCGCTTTTCCTCCAGTTGCCGTTTCAAGTCTCCTTTTGCGTACTTCAGGAAGAACCCCGGCACATCGTCATTGAAATCCCCTTCAAACCAGTCGAAAATCCTGCTCGCGTAGAGCGTGTCTCCTTCAAGGTGGTTCCATACAGGATCATTGATAAACCGAGTAGTCATATCGTCCAGCTGTTGATCCAGCACTTTCCCCCTGTAGGGCTCCGAGCGCAGCGGAGGGCAGCCCTTTGACGCGCAATTGACGGCAAAATGGACGCGCGGATCCTTGAACCGGGCCCGAAGGATATCGTGTTCGATGTTGTCCAGGGTGAGAAGCCGGCCGTCGATTCGGCAGATTTTTTTCTTCCACGGGCTTTTGAAAATGCTTCCCAGGTCTTTGATGGATTCGATACCGGGATATCCGGTGAGGATTAATTTAATGGTCCAGGCATTGTACGCGTTGACGTAGAAGGCGAACTGCTCGTTTCGCGACAGGGTTCGGGTATCGGTCTTTTCAAGCAGCTTCAGGTACTGATCCAGGATGGCTTCATTTTCCTTGAATCCCTGATAATTCACCACGCCGTCCTTAACGTACCGGCCGAGCAGCCGGCCGTAAAGGTCATGGTCAACCGTTTCCGCGCCTGGGACAGGGGGAACATTCCAGAGGAGAGCCGACATAACAAAAACCATAAGCATAAACCATGGTTTGGAATTCGCGGTTTTCATTTTGGCCTCCTCTATCATGTTAAGACATTGTCTATAATCTAACAACTTTTTTCAAAGTTGCGACAAAAACGACAAGTAAGGGTCACTTACATTTGGTTAGTGATTTAGGTTCCAGTCATAAAACAGGTATTCCACCCCGATGCTGCTCAGATGCTCCGCCAGGTAGGCGGATTTTTCGTCCTGATCCAGGTAGCTCAGCAGGAAATCCAAGACGCCCCGGCGGCCGTTGAAATCCTTTTCGTACCACCGAAATATCTGAGACAATAATACCTTGTTTTTCTCCGGCAGGATCACCACTTCAGAGCTGTTTACAAAATTGCGGGCCGCCGTGTCCAGTTGTTCGTCGATCAAGACGGCCTCATACTGCCGGATGGGTGCGCAGGAACGGGACCCGCAAACCAGGGCAAAATGGATCCTCGGGTCCAGATGGTTCAGGACGTAGGCCTTTCGGGTATCGCGCTCTCGAAAGGCCGAAAAGACACGGTAGGGCGGCCTGGCGTTCGAGCGAAGGATGCCGTGCTCGATGTCGTCCGGAGTGAACCTGCTGCCGTCGATGTCGTAGCAGATGTGCGTAAAGAAATCCGCCACCTCCCGCACGGACGATTCAATGGCCAGTTCCACAATCCCGTGAACCACAATGGCATTGTAGAGATTGACCCAGAAAGCCAGTTTTTCTTCTCGGGACTGCAGGAGGTTCAGGTCATATGCCTGCAACCGCGCTGCGAGTTTAAGATACTCGGAATACGGTTCAGATTGTTTCATGGCCGCATAATCCACACGGCCTCGCGTCATATCGTAGAATACGTTCTTTAATTCGCCCATGGCGCGCATCAGCCTGGGAGCCAGGCCGGGGCCCGGAGAGGGCGTGTCTCCATTCACTTGGTTGAGAACGCGCACGTCCTTCAGACGCCGGCCTTGCGTCCATTGATACCATTTCAGGCCGTTTGCGTCTTTGTCGTAGTATTCCTCCACCAAATCGATAAAAAGAGCCGCTGTCCATGAAAAGGCATCAGACCCGTAACCCTCGCCCGTAACGGAGTCGAAATACTCGTGAAAGCCGAATCGCAGGGGAAGCTGGATCAGGTCCTTATTCATGGCATCCGCCTTTTCCCGGAACCCGTAGCTCTTCAGTCCTTGTGACAGCATCCAGTTGATGTTTATCCAGACCGGCCCTCGCCAATAGTTTTTGGGGTCGAAATCCTCCCTGGACATGTCGTAGTTGGGAATGGTGAAGCAGTTTCCCTGGTGAAGTGCGCAAAATGAAACCGAATTGAGTCTTTCATAGAGGGATCGGGCCTGGTCTTCGGTGGCAGCGAGGGCAAACAGGGGCATAAAGCTTGCCGCGGTGGCCGTGGGGAGTTGCTTTCCTGCAACCAGATCGATGGGGTCGAACTGCTTCCGCTCCTCAGACCACATCCGCTCGGAAATGGCTTTCGAGGTGGCGTTCAGCCACGCCTCCGCCTCGCTGGTATCCTCGCCGATAAGGCGACCGATTTCCACGAGATCGCGGTCGGCCCGGCAAAGGATGGCATTGAACAGGACATCCTGGACCAGAAAGGGGCATTCATCGTAAATTTGCCGCTCGTCGTAGGAGGCCTTCCGAAAAAGATCCACCAAAAAGACGTATCGATCGTAATCGTCGTCGGAAGGACGCTGTTCCGAGGGCACCCCGTGTCCGAGGTCCCTTCTCTCATAGGCGGGCAGTTTTTTCTTATCAACGGTAATGCCGCCCAAAGGCGCATCCCAGTTGGGTGAATTGTCCAATCCCGACTCCCAGGGATGGCGGATATAGACGAGGCCGGTTACATCGGGATCGCGATATTGGTATAAATAACGATGAGAATTCATCAGGCGGGGAAACATGTCCCTGAGAAAGTCCAGCGCCTTGTCGCGATGACCCGCGTACTCGTGGATGTGAAGGCAGGCGGTGGCGTGAAGCGGAGGCATGGTGACCCCGCTGGTCATCCGATTATCGGGCACCTGCCAGAAATCGGGTTCCGGGAAATAATGGCCCATCGCCGCCGGGTTGAATACGATCTGAGGTATCATTCCATTGGGCCACTGATGCTGAAACAGCGAGCGCATCTCCGCCATGGCACGATCCTGGTCGAAGTGGGCATATCCGATGGCGATAAATCCCGAATCCCAGTTCCACTGGTGAGGATACAGTCCCGCCGAAGGTTTTGTGTAGGTTCCCGTCCAGTTGCCGTCAAGAATCCGGCGGGCCGCCCTGACATACTGCCTGAAACCCGTGGTAGAGAAAAACTCAAACATGACGAAGGCCCTTTCATCCCGCGGGTCTTATGAGGGCGTCCTCGGCCGGCACAAAGCACCTTCCGGGGACGCAATGTAAAACGGGAATGCCCCGATGATCTCACAAGTGAGTCTCCTCCCGCAGAGCCCCGCTCCGCGGGTCCCCGCCTTTTAGGCGGGATCTCCGCTTCGCTACGACCGGCATCAGGATGCCCCCTCGAAGGGGGCTCGGATTTCAACCTATGAATCAAACTGAAGTCGAATACAACCGAAGTCGTTTTCTTAAACGTCCAGATGCAATACGTACTCTGTCATTCCCGCGCAGGCGGCCGTTCGGCCCTGAGCTCACAGCCGAAGGGGAATCCAGTTTCCCGTTCGTCTGGTTCCCCGCCGGAGTCTATCCCGCACTTGATGCGGGACCTGGATGACGCAAAGGGAGTTTGAACCGGAATATGAAACAAATCACTTGGACCTCCGTTTCGCCTTACGTTCAAACACATATCTTTTATTCGAGGTGTCGCGTAAACATTATAACCTCAAACCAACTGATATACGTGATTCTTTTCTCCCCGGATCGGTAGAACCTATCCGGGTCCTCCACCAGGTGGAGGGTTTATTTGTAACTAAGCCGGAAATCGAAAATTCCTCCGCTTTACATCCGACATTTTACCGGTGATCAAGGTATTCTTCAATCCAAACGTTGCATGGAGCACATCTTCTGCAAAAAGGAGGGGGAATTTGGGATTTGCGAAAAACCTTGCAGTGTTTGCGTCCAGTCCCTATGATCGCTGTTTGAGGTTGAACCGCCGGTTTTCCGGCCGAATAGAGGCGGTTTCGACGCCAATCAGTGCCCCTTCCGTCATTTATGGATGGGCACCAATTCCCGTAACGGCTTCCGCCGGTCGGTCTCTCGGCGGCACAGAACGCCAGTCACGACGGAGGAAATAAAATGAAAATCAAAGTCCTTTTGGGTCTTGCAATCCTGCTGTTTCTCCTGTTTTGGGCAGCCACGTCCATTTATCCGGACTGGCTGTGGTTCAAGAACCTCGGTTTCGCCCCGGTATTCTCCACCATGCTGGCGAGCAGGTTCGGATTCGGCATGGTCATCTGGGTATTCCTGGCGCTTACCCTGACGGTCAATTTCTTGTTTGCCGGTCGATTCTCGCGACGCGCGGTCCAGAGTTCTCCCGCAAAGGCCCCCGGCGGGGAAGTGCCCCTGTTCGGCCTGTCGGGAAGGGCGTTGAACACGCTGCTGCTGGCGTTCATTATCATCCTCACCTTTGTCATCGCATCAAAGGGTTCCCGCAGCTGGGACACAGTGCTTCGCTTTATTTACCAGCAGCCCTTCGACATTGCCGATCCCATATTCGGGCGGGATGTGGGCTTTTATACGTTTTCGCTTCCGTTCTACACCCTGCTTCGCGACGGCCTGATGATTTTTTTCGTCCTGACCGCCCTGATCACCATCATCTGGTATCTCAAGAACGGCGCGCTTCAGATTACGGGCGATTTCACCCAGAGCGACGGGGTCCCCACCTCTTTGCCCAAAATCACCGTTTCGCAGGAGGTGAAGAAACACCTTTCGTTTCTGGGCGGCATCATCGTTTTGCTTATGGCCTGGGGATTTTACCTGAAAGTCTTCGCCCTGCTTTACTCTACGCAGGGACCGGCATTCGGGGCCAGTTATACGGACGTTCATGTAAAGATTTTCGCCTATCGGGCAATCATGGTTCTGTCGGCGGCATTTGCCGTCGTGCTTTTTATCAGCGCCTTCAACTTCAGAAAAAAATTCCTGTGGATATCCGCAGGGGCGTGGGTGGTCGCCATCCTGATACTGGGCACTCTGGCGCCGATGGTCGTCCAGAAATTCGTGGTCAAGCCCAACGAACTGGCCAAAGAATCGGAATACATGAAGAACAACATCGTCTTTACCCGTAGCGCATACAACCTCAATAAAATCCAGGAAGTGGATTTTCAGGTCAACGATACGCTGACGGCCGCCGATTTGAGCGGCCAGGAGGTCACCTTACAGAATATCCGGATCTGGGACGAGCGACCCCTGCTCCAGACATACAAACAGATCCAGTCCATCCGCCTTTATTATGACTTCCATAACGTGGACGTGGATCGCTATCGGATCAACGGCCAACTCAGACAGGTAATGCTGGCTGCCCGGGAACTGGTGGTCGATCACCTGCCGCCTCAGGCGGACACGTGGGTAAATCGGCACCTTACCTACACCCACGGGTACGGTCTGGCCATGAGTCCGGTCAACGAGGTGACACGCGAGGGATTGCCCCATCTGCTGATCAAGGACCTCCCGCCCGCTTTTGAAGTGGGGCTCGAGGTCGATCGTCCCGAGATCTACTACGGCGAAAAAACGGACGAATATGTGCTGGTCAAGACAAAGGCCCAAGAGTTCGATTATCCCAAGGGCGACAAGAACGTGTACACCCGTTACCAGGGAAGGGGCGGCGTCCCCCTGAACTCATTTGTGAGAAAAATGCTCTTTGCCATAGAATTTATGGACCCGCAGATATTTTTCACCACGTATCTGGGACCGGAAAGCCGCATCTTGTACAAACGCCGCATCCACAGGCGCGTGGCCCTGATCGCGCCGTTCCTCGATTATGACGCCGACCCGTATCTGGTGGTATCGGAAGGAAAGCTCTACTGGATCATCGATGCCTACACCACATCCAGCATGTACCCCTACTCCAAACGCTCGCGGGGACCCAACAACAAGACGATCAACTACATACGGAATTCCGTCAAGGTGACGGTGGACGCCTATAACGGGGACGTATCCTTTTATGTGATCGATGACAAAGACCCGTTCGTGCGGACCTACACATCTATTTTCCCTAATCTTTTCAAACCGTTCAAGGATATGCCCAAAGGCTTGAAAACCCACATCCGCTACCCCAAAGACCTCTTTAAAATCCAGGCAGAGAACTATACCACCTATCACATGGAAGACATCCAGGTCTTTTACAACCAGGAGGACCTGTGGCAGACCCCGGATGAACTTTACGGGGACGCCAGGCAGAAAATGGAGCCCTATTTCATCATCATCAAGCTGCCCGAATCCCATATGGAGGAGTTTGTGCTCATGCTGCCCTTTACGCCTTCGAAAAAGGACAACATGATCGGGTGGCTCGCGGCCCGCAGCGACCTGGATGACTACGGAAGTCTCCTGGTCTACAAACTGCCAAAGGACAAACTCGTTTACGGGCCCATGCAGATCGAGGCCCGCGTGGATCAACAGACCGAAATCTCCCGCGAATTGAGCCTGTGGGGACAGAGAGGGTCCAGGGTCATCAGGGGAAACCTGCTGGCCATACCCATCAGCAACTCCTTCCTCTACGTGGAGCCCATTTACCTGGAAGCCACACAGGAAAAACCGGAATCGACCCCGCAAACGGCGCAGAAGCCGAGCGTATTCGGTAAATCGCAGCAGGGCCAGTCGCGGACGGGCGTGGATACGTCCAAGACCGCGGCCCTCCCCGAATTGAAGCGCGTTATTGTCGCCCTCGGCAACCGGGTGGTCATGGAAAAAACACTGGACAAGGCGCTGGCAAGCGTGCTCGATGTGGAGGTCCGCGCAATAGCGTCCGCAGCCTCGCCCTTGGAAGCCGCGGAAGCGTCCAATCTCGCGGAAGCGGCGCTCTCGAGATATCACAGCGCCAAGCAACACCTCAGGGAAGGGAACTGGGCGGCCTACGGGAAAGACCTGGAACGTCTTGAGCAGATCCTGAAGCGGATGAATCAATAAGCGTCGAATGCTTCAGTGGCTATACTCGACACTTCACCTTTTGCAGTTTTTCACCGCCCGCTTCGCTAGAGTCGCAAAGGACGCAGAGTGAAAAGAATATTTCTTTTGCCGCGGAAAGCAAAAAAAACTTTGCGAACTCTGCGGCTCTGCGGTGAATATAAATGTTTCAATCCTAATACGACACTGTATTTAAGACGGCGTGTACTAAGGGCGGGGCCATGCAAGCCCAATTCTTCCTTGCCGACAAAATCATTCTGTTCGGGTATTTTGCGGGCGTTATCGCCTTTGGCGCCTATTTCCGAAAACGCAGCCGAACCGCTTCCGGTTTCATGGTCGCACAGGGACGGCTGCCGGGATGGGCCGTGGGGCTCTCAATACTTGGCACGTTCGTCAGCAGCGTCACCTTTCTGGCATACCCTGGCCAGGCCTACAATTTTAACTGGGATGTGTTTCTTTTCTCACTCACGCTCCCCATTGCCGCGTTGGTAGCCGGTCTCCTGTTCATCCCCCTCTACCGGACCCGGGTAAATGTGTCGGCCTATGAATACCTGGAGCAGCGTTTCGGCGGCTGGGCACGGATTTACGGCAGCATCAGCTTTATGCTGGGCTCCCTGGCCCGGATCGGTATGATCCTGTTTCTGGTTTCCCTGGTCATGCATCAACTCACCGGATGGTCCTATGCCGCCATCATCGTGTGGACCGGCGTGGGCGTTACCCTTTACACGGTGCTGGGCGGCATCGAGGCCGTGATCTGGACCGACGTGATTCAGGTGATCGTTCTCATCGTCGGGGCGCTGGTCAGCATCGGCATCCTGATGATGGGGATGCCCGATGGACCGGGGCAGGTCTTCAGCATTGCCGCGGCCCACAATAAGTTTTCCCTGGGCAGCTGGAAATTCGACCTGGTCGCGCCCACGGCCTGGGTGGTGGTGATCTACGGCATCATGGAAAACCTGCGGAATTTCGGGGTGGACCAGAACTACGTCCAGCGGTATCAGACCACCCCCTCCACCGGAGCGGCCATCCGCTCCCTCTGGATCGCCGTACTGGCCTACATACCCGTATCGGCCCTGTTTCTCTTCATCGGGACCAGTCTCTTCGCCTATTATTCGGTCCACGCCGACCTGCTTTCCCCGGCCCTTCAAGGAGAACTGGCCGGGGACAAGATCTATCCCTTTTTCATGGTCACCCAACTCCCCGTGGGACTGCGCGGCGTACTCATCGCCGCCATTTTCGCAGCCGCCATGAGCAGTATCGATTCCTCCCTCAATTGCGCCTCCAGCCTGACCCTGCTCGATTTCTACAAAAAATATGTGAACCGGGACGCCGGAGAAAAGAAGAGCATCCGCATGTTGCGAATCTACACGGTTTGCTGGGGAACACTGGGGACCCTCGCGGGGCTGGCCATGATTCAGGTGGAAACCGCGCTTGAAACCGCCTGGCAGCTGGCGGGGATAGCGGGGGGCGGGCTGATCGGGCTTTTTCTTCTCGGCGTCTGTTTTCGGGGGGACCTGCGCTGGCAGGCCGTGGTCGCCGTGATATTAAGCGTGGCCAGCATTGTCTGGGCCACCTTTGCCAGAGGCCTGCCCGAGGGGCTTCAGTGGCTGGAATGTACCTGGCACCCCCGGATGATCGGCGTGATCGGTACCATTACCCTCCTCATCGTCGGCTTCGGGCTGGGCGCCTTGACAGGGAAAAAAAGTAAATGAACCAGTAAGATCCCGATCTTAGGCCCTCCCCATAGAAGGACCTGCCAATACTCTTGTGTAACTTCGTAGGGTTCAAAGGTTTAGGGTTCAAGGTTCAGGGTTGCGGGTTGCTTTGCACGCTCCCCCCTTTGTAAACTGTGCTTTACCCATAACCTGGGTTGCTGGACACAGGGGGTCACTGGGGATGTGGGACAAGCAACTTGATCATCACCTTCCACATAGCCGTGAGGTCA
>JAFDKD010000609.1 GCA_019307165.1 Deltaproteobacteria bacterium
TGCGCGGGGATGACTTGGGGGGCGCGGGGATGACGGGAAAAGGGTTCGAACCGTGATACAAAAATTATTTGGACCTCCGTTCCGGTGCGCGTTCAAATCCATATCCTATCTTCGAAGCGTCGCATAATCATGATAACGTTAAACCAACTGCCGCACCTGGCTTTTTCTCCCCGGATCGCTAGAACCTATCCGGGTCTTCCACCAGAGGTGGAGGGTTTAGTTGGAACTAATCGTATAATCCCATATACCCACAGTAAAATCCCAGTATTCCAATGTTCCCATATTCCAACAACCAATCGGAAAATGAGTCATTTCTTGATGAACGCAAACTAAGGATGGTTGAACCATGATAGAACTGATACTCGCTTTAAGCTTTGCCATTATCGTGTCGGCCGGCTGCTCCCTGTTCGAGGCGGTGCTTTACTCGGTGCCGTCGCGAACCATCGAGACCATGGCCCAGGCCGGGAAAAAAAGCGCAAAGATCCTCAAGGACATGCGGGTCAACGTGGAACGCCCCATATCCGCCATATTGTCGCTCAACACCATCGCCAACACGGCCGGGGCCACCGTTGCCGGCGCCGCGGCCACCGCCGTGTTTGGGAGCGAGTATATCGGGTATTTTTCCGCCTTTTTCACCCTGGCCATTCTCATTTTTTCGGAGATCATCCCCAAGACGGCCGGCGTGGTTTACGGAAAATCCATGGTCCCGCTGGTGGCCTATTCGCTGAAAGGCCTCGTATGGGCATTGACCCCGGCCATTTGGCTGACCGGTCTCATTACCCATATTATTTCGAGGGGAAAGACGGAAGACACCATTACCTCCAACGAGATCCTCGCCATGGTACGGCTGAGCCTTCAAAAAGGGGGTATCAAGCCCTACCAGAAGCAGACCATCGAGCGGATTCTGACCCTCCAGGAAAAAGCGGTAAAAGATGTCATGACGCCCAGAACGGTCATTTTCTCCCTGAATGAGCACCTGACACTGGACGAGGCGAGCCGGGAGGCGTCCAGCTGGGAGCACAGCCGCTTTCCCGTATACGCAAGGGATTCGGAAGACGTGGTGGGGATGGTCCTTACCATGGAACTCTTCATGGCCCTTTCCAAAGGGAAAAAGGAGGTTCGACTCACGGACATCATGCGCCCGCTCCACTTTGTGGTTCAGACCGCCCCCCTGAACCGGGTGCTGATGGAGTTTCTGGAGCTGAGGCAGCACCTGTTCGTAGTCCTGGATGAATATGGCGGGATTGCCGGCCTCATCACACTGGAGGACATTCTGGAGGAAATACTTGGCCGGGAAATCATCGATGAATCGGACGAGGTGGCCGATAAACGGGAGCTGGCAAGAAAACGACGGCAGCAACTCGCGACCCAATGGCCTGATGCCACATAGGCAGGCGCCCACCCTGTGCTTTCCTGACCGGCACAAAAGCTGTTTTGCCTGCTGTCCTCCCATACGCCCGGCCGCCTACGAGCACATTCAGCACCAAAACATCATTCAGCGGGAGTTGAGAGACAACACCCGGGAATTTGCCGCACGCGGACCCGCCGTGGCGCCCATCCGGGGATTCAGCTGCTGGGCACTGGGATACCTGGACCGGCGCCGCCGCCTGGTGGGGTGCCTGCTGCATCCGGCCCAAAACGACGGCCGGGACCTTCGGTACCGAGTGGATTACGGCGAAAAATGCCGAAGGGAGAGTTGTCCGGCATCAAAGACCTTTCTCAGGCTTGACGAAAGAGGAAGACGATACTGGCTCGGACTGGCAAACGGACTGGACGCATTTGCCTATTCCAGCAGGGTTCATAACCCGCTCTTCGGATTACTGGGGTGGGGCCCGGATGTTCTGCGAGGGGTTTTCAGGGAAGCCGACCGACCGATTTTGTGCAGAGAGGCCTTTTTTCGGGAATTCCCCTTTTTCTCCACCCGGTCGGACCCAGCCGCCCATGCCTACCTTTTAAGAGGCATTGCTGAAAGGAGCGGCTACGCAATCTTCAGGAGCGGCCGTTTCAGGCAGGTATTTGAGGAATTTGCCGAACAAGTCGTGGGCGAGTCGAGGCGGATGTCCAACACCGCTCCCGGTGGCGTTTTCACCCACAGGTTGTCCATGGACGAATATTTTCTGGACTTTGCAAGGTTGTCGGTCGGTCTCCGGCGCACCGACCCGAAGCATGCCGAATTCCTCAAGAGAATTGTAGACCGCGCCATTGAGAAGTTTAATTCAGGATTTAGAATTTAGAAATTGGAATTTAGAATTTCGTAATTAGAATTTACAGTTGAGAAAGGAGTTGATCATGAAACGTCTTTTAATCGTTGCAGCCACGGTCCTCTTCGTTCTGCCGGGGTTGATATCCTGCGCGGGCACCCGGCTGACGAACGTCTGGAAAGACGACGCCTACAGGGGCAGGCCCGTCTCCGACGTCCTGGTCCTCGGCGTTACCCACGAGGACGTCATCCGGCGGGCCTACGAAAACAAATTCGTCGAAAAACTGCGGGAGGCCGGTGTGGAGGCCGAACCGAGCTTTCCCCTGCTCGCGGGTGATTACCGGCTAAAAAAAGAAGAAATTGTCGCGGCCATGGATAAGGTGGGCGCCGATTCCGTTATCATCACCCATCTGGTCAGGATGGATGAGAAAGACGTATATCACCCGCCCCAGACCTATATGGTCCCCCGCGGCGGATACCACGGCTATTATGGGTGGGCCTATGACTACGTCCACCGTCCCGGGTACTCGACCGTGCAAGTAAAAGTCATCCTCGACACGAGCCTGTATCATGCGGCCGATGAAAAGCCCATGTGGTCGGCAAGATCCGAGACCATCGACCCCCGATCGGAGGCACAGCTGATGAACGACGTCATCAGAGCGGTGGTCACTGACCTGAAGGCCAAGAAGCTGATTGCGCCGAAACCAAAACCCCAATAGCCCGTCCACGATCGGCCCCCGGGCCGGTGCAGGATCAGTCTGGTGTTTCGAAAAACCCCGTCGGCGCGAAGTATGCGCATGATGCCGGCAAGAAACTATACACAGCGTCACAACAAATTGCGAATCGCTTGTTAAGATCGCCGGCGATAGAGCTATTTTGAAAAACTGTATTCTGTAAACCGCTGTGTATGTATGCGCAAGGATT
>JAFDKD010000610.1 GCA_019307165.1 Deltaproteobacteria bacterium
CCCGCGCCGTTCATTTTCAAAAAATTTTGCATGTTTCGTTGAAAGAGTCAAAAACCGCTGAACGCCGGGAGACGGAAAGGGCGTCCATTGCTTGCATGAAATTGGCTAAGTAGTTGGAAATGTAAGTGGTTTTCTTTTGTCTTGACTATGTAAGTTGATTGCATTAAAAAAAATGGTTCAGCCGCCGTGGCCGGGCCGGGCGGAAGATTCACTTAAGCCGAGACAAATATAGAGATGGAAAAGCCGGGCTCCCTAGTAGAGGAGCGAATTCAAAAGGCACAGAAATTAACGGATATGGGGGTCTCTCTATATCCGGCGGGATATGCCGTCGACACCACCGTGGCCGAGGCCGTCGATCTTTACGGCTCTATGGAAGAGGAGGCCTTGGAGAGGGAAGGCCGCGTTCACACTCTGGCGGGCAGGGTCATGGCGGTCAGGGACTTCGGCAAGGCCGCCTTTATCCACATCAAAGACCGGACCGGGCGCGTTCAGGCCTATATCCGAAAAGACAAAATCGATTCGAGGAAGTTCGATATTTTCAAGCTGGTGGACATCGGCGATATTGTCGGTGTAAAGGGCGCCTTCTTTCGAACGCGGACCAAGGAGTTGACGATCCTTGCGGAGGACATGGATATCCTGGCGAAGTCCCTCAGGCCCCTGCCGGAAAAGTGGCACGGCCTGACCGACCAGGAAACCCGTTACCGGCAGCGGTATCTGGACCTGGCGGTCAATGATGACGTGAAGAACGTATTTGTCACGCGGAGCCGAATTGTCCAGGCCGTCAGGGAGTTCTTTATACAAAAGGGCTTTCTCGAAGTCGAAACCCCCATGATGCAGCCCATCCCCGGCGGGGCGACCGCCTTGCCTTTCGAGACCTATCATAACGCCCTTGGGATGAAACTCTATCTGCGGGTCGCGCCCGAGCTTTATCTCAAACGGTTGGTCGTCGGGGGGTTGGAACGGGTTTTCGAAATCAACCGCAATTTCCGTAATGAAGGTATTTCAACGCGGCACAACCCGGAATTCACCATGTTGGAATTCTACATGGCGTACGCCACGTACGAAGACCTCATGGAACTCACGGAAAGCCTTTTCGGATATGTCCTGGAGCAGGTGCTCGGAAAAATGGTCGTCCCCTACAAAGGGGAAACCATCGACTTCACCCCTCCCTGGGGACGAATCTCCTTTATTGACTCCCTGACGGAAATAGGCCATGTGGAGGAGGCGGTTTTCCGGGACAGGGCGGCGGCCGCCGATTTCGCCCGGTCTCTGGAGTTGACGCCTGCCGACGGTGAGGGCCATGGAAAAATTCTCACAAAACTTTTTGACCATCTGGTAGAGCCGGAGCTTGTCCGTCCAACCTTTGTAACCGGATATCCCGTAGAGGTCTCCCCGCTGTCGAGACGAAATGAGCAGGATCCCGAAATCGCCGACCGTTTCGAACTCTTCATCGGCGGGAGGGAGATCGCCAATGCATTTACCGAGTTGAACGATCCTGTGGATCAGCGGCGTCGATTCGAAGCACAGGTGGAACTCAGGGATGCGGGTGACAAAGAGGCCCAATTCATGGATGAGGATTACATCAGGGCACTGGAGCACGGCATGCCCCCCACCGCCGGGGAGGGGATCGGCATCGACAGACTGGTTATGCTGCTGACCGATTCCCCGTCCATCAGGGACGTGATCCTTTTTCCCCACATGAGAACGCCACAGGGTTGACGCGCGCATGTTTTTTGAAGCATTTCTTGGACTCAGGTACTTGAGGGCCAAACGAAAGCAGGCCTTCATTTCCATCATCAGCGTGATGTCCGTCCTCGGCGTGATGGTGGGCGTGATGGCGCTGATCGTCGTGCTTTCGGTCATGAACGGCTTCAGGGCGGACCTCATGTCCAAGATCCTGGGCGTCAACTCCCACTTGCTCGTCATGAGCTTCAGCGGCGCTTTCCCCGATTATGAAGACGTGGCAAAACGGTTTGCCGGAGTGGACGGCGTGGTGGCGTCCAGTCCCTTTATTTACAGCCAGGTTATGGTGAATAACTCCGGAAACGTGTCCGGGGCGATCCTGAGGGGAATCGACCCCGGCACCGCTCCGAGCGTTCTAAATATAGGTGACATGGTCGAGCGCGGGAGTCTGTCGTCTCTTGAAAGCCCGACCGGAGACATGCCGTCCATCATTTTGGGCAGCGAGCTTTCCAAGCAAATCGGTGCCTACCCCGGGGATACGGTAACGCTGGTTTCCCCCGAGGGAAAGCTGACGCCGGTTGGGCGGGTCCCCAACACGCGCGAGTATCGCGTGAGCGGTCTTTTCGATTCCGGGATGTATGAATATGACGCCTCCATGGTCTACATTTCGCTGGCCGAAGCTCAGCGCTTTTTGGGCCTGGGCGACCGGGTAACAGGCCTGGAAGTCCGGGTGGAAGATGTGTATGCGTCGGATCGGATTGCCAGGGGCGTTCAAAAAGCGCTCGGGTATCCCTATTGGACCAAAGACTGGAAGATGATGAACCGCAGCCTGTTTTCAGCGCTGAAGCTGGAGAAGATCACCATGTTCATCATCCTGACCATGATCGTGCTGGTGGGGGCGCTCAATATCATCAGCACGCTGGTGATGGTGGTCATGGAAAAGACCCGGGATGTGGCCATATTGAGGGCCATGGGGGCCTCGGCCAAGAGCATTATGGCCATTTTCATATTTCAGGGCGTGCTTGTGGGCGTGGTCGGCACCTTGATCGGCCTGGGATCGGGTTTGGGCATTTGCTACCTTTTGGCGAAATACAAATTCATCAATCTTCCCGCGGATGTCTACTATATCTCTACGCTCCCTGTCCGGGTGGAAAGCGGAGACGTGCTTTTCGTGTCCCTGGCCGCCGTGGGCATCTCGTTTCTGGCCACCATATATCCCGCCTGGAACGCGTCCAGGTTGAACCCGGTAGAGGCGCTCAGATACGAGTAGAGCCCATCCATAAACGAGATTTAGGCGCCGGCATGTTTCCAGATGGAAACGAGTAGTCGGGTGACAATGTGCTGATACTCGACAACGTACATAAATCGTTCACCCATAACGGCATTCTCATCGAGGTGCTGAAGGGTATCGATCTGAAAGTGGATGCAGGGGATACGCT
>JAFDKD010000611.1 GCA_019307165.1 Deltaproteobacteria bacterium
GTCCAGGTGTTGGGCGTATACGCCCAGGAATTGACCGAAAAGATGGCCTGCGTGCTGGGGAAACTGGGCGCAAGGGAGGCCTTTGTGGTCTGCGGCGAAGGGACTTTCGATGAGATCAGCATCTGCGGCCCCACCCGCGTGTCGCACCTCAAAAACGGCGAAGTAAGTACGTTTAACATGGCACCGGAGGACTACGGCTTTGCAAGGGCGGAACCGGAATCGATCAAGGGCGGCAATGCCAAAAAAAATGCCCGTATCATTCGAGACATCCTGGACGGGGAAACGGGACCGAAAAGGGACATGGTACTGCTGAACGCCGCTGCGGCATTTGTGGCGGCGGGCCTGGACGCCGATTTCGGAGAAGGGATCAAACGGGCTGAAGAGGCCATCGATTCAGGCCGGGCAAAGGACAAACTCAAACGACTAATAGATTTCACCCAGCAATGTGAAGGGTTTGTTCGGAAAGAGATCTAGGGCCGCAGTCCGTTATTTTGCGATTTCGACTGATAAGACTCAAGTACGATGTGAGTTCCGTGTCTCCATGGAATAAGCGACTTTTTCAGTACACCAGGCACCTCATACGGGCAGGCTCTTCCGGGTTTTCAGTGGGTAACAGGGTACGGAAAAGCCTATTAATTGAAACCGGCAACGACAACGACAACGAACACCGCTTCGCTGAGTACGCCAGAGACCGGCGCACAAGCATAGGCGGTTGTCAAAGCAATATTCACCCACTGAAAACCCGGAAGGTCCTTACGTGCACCAGTGAAACAGGAGTACTCATGCATTCCAAGCTTGCCATGATACTGGCAACAAAAGAAAAAGAGGTGGGGCGGTTGAGAGGATTGCGGTTGCCGGAAAAACGCGATGCCGCGATCCCGTCCCGCCGGGATTTCAAGGCCGCCATTTCGGCGCCCGGAAAGGTTCGTCTCATCGCCGAGATAAAATTCTGCTCGCCCTCGGCAGGCCTTATCAGAGAAAGAAAAGACCCGTCAAAAATAGCTCAGGTCTATGAGGCGTCGGGGGCCGCGGCCATCTCTCTCCTGACCGATGAGACGTTTTTCAAGGGAAGCATTGCAGACCTGCCCGGGACCAGGGCCGCCTGCAACCTGCCCGTTTTGAGAAAGGACTTCATTATCAGCGCCGTCCAATTGAAAGAGTCGTTCTTGCGGGGCGCGGATGCGGTCCTGCTGATTGCGCGCATCCTGGGAAGGGGAAAACTGAAGCGGCTGATATCGATCTGCCGCGAAATGGGGATGGACGCGCTTACGGAAGTCCATGACGAGAACGATCTGGACATGGCCCTGGCGTGCGGCGCAGACATCATCGGCATCAACAATCGCGACCTGGATACCTTTACGGTCAACCTGGAAACGACCCAAAAGCTGATCAAGCGAATTCCCCATGGTCATGTGGTGGTCAGTGAAAGCGGTATCGACTGCGGCAGGCATGTGGCAGAACTGGGCAATGCAGGCGTTCATGCGGTACTTGTGGGAACGGCCATCATGGGAAGTAATGATATGGCGGGGAAGGTGAGAGAGTTGGCATGGTCAAAGTAAAGATCTGCGGCATTACGAACAGGGAGGATGCGTCAACGGCCGTTGAACTGGGTGCGGACGCCCTCGGGTTTATCTTTGCGGAAAGCCCGAGGCGGATCACGCCGGATTGCGCCAGGGATATCATCAATTCCCTTCCGCCCTTTGTGCAGACCGTGGGTGTCTTTGTGGACGAAGAACTGTCGACCATACATGACATCATGGACCTCTGCGGCTTTGACCTCGTACAGCTCCATGGTCACGAATCGCCGGAATTCTGCCGCGAACTGATGCCCTTCACGCTCAAGGCCTTCCGTCTGAAGGATGCATCGGGCCTCCTTTCCATGGGGGACTATCAGAGAAGCATCAGGGGCCTGCTCCTGGACACCTATGAAAAGGGAATGAGCGGGGGAACGGGAAAGACCTTCGACTGGCGCCTGGCCGTGAAGGCCGGTTCGATGGGGATACCGATCATCCTGTCGGGCGGCCTCGGGCCTTCAAACATCCAAAAAGCGGTATCGACCGTGAGGCCCTTTGCCGTGGACGTGAACAGCGGAGTTGAATCGCGCCCGGGCAAGAAGGACCACATCCTGATGAAACGACGAGGATTCAAGGGATCGAGGGGTCAAGTGAAGTAAAAACAAGCCCATTGAACCCTTGAATCCTCGACTCCTTGAATCCTTGGCCCCTTTATCAGCTAAACTGGAGAGAAAACACACATGAGCAAAGCAGGTTACTACGGCGACTTCGGCGGGGCGTTTATCCCGGAGGTTCTCGTCAGCGCATTCCAGGAGCTTGTCGAAGCATTTGATCAGGCAAGAGCCGATCCTTCCTTCTGGCAGGAATATGTGGATCTCATGTCCACCTACTCATGCCGGCCCACCCCGATTACTTATGCGGGAAACCTCACCCGCCACTTCGGCTGGGCCCGCATCTACATAAAACGGGAAGACCTGAACCACACCGGGGCACATAAGGCCAACAACGTGATCGGGCAGGGGCTCCTGGTCAAGCGCATGGGAAAATCCAGGGTCATAGCGGAAACCGGGGCCGGGCAGCACGGCGTGGCAACGGCCACCATGGCCGCCAAATTCGGGTTTCAATGCACGATCTACATGGGAGAGGTGGACGTTGCCAGACAGCGCCCCAATGTCTTCTGGATGCAGCGGCTCGGCGCCGAGGTGATCCCCGTTCGAGATGGATCGCGGACCCTGAAAGACGCCATCAACGAGGCATTTCGGGATTGGGTGACCCACGTAGACGACACCCACTACGTCCTGGGCACCGCATGCGGACCCCACCCCTTCCCCGAAATGGTCTCCTATTTCCAGTCGATTATCGGAAAGGAGGCCCGCGGGCAGATTCTGGCGTGTGAAGGCAGGCTTCCTTCGCGGGTCTACGCCTGCGTCGGGGGCGGTTCCAATGCCCTGGGGATTTTCAGCAGTTTTCTGGATGACCCGGTAGAGCTTGTGGGGGTCGAGGCAGGGGGCAGGGGACTGGATACCGAAGCCCATGCCTCCCGCTTAGCCTGCGGGGACGCATCCGTGGGTGTGGCCCAGGGGTACAAGAGCTTTTTTCTTCAAGACCGGGACGGCCAGATGAAAGAGACCCACAGCATTGCAGCCGGCCTGGATTACGTGGGCGTGTCCCCGGTACTGGCGTCCCTTCATGAACAGAAAAAAGTGCGGTTTGAAGCGGCCACTGATCGGGAGGTCCTGGATGCATTTTCCCTTACCCTGAAAAATGAGGGAGTGATCCCGGCGCTGGAATCCGCCCATGCCTTTGCGCAGGCGTTCAAGGAAGCGCCCGCCCTGTCAAAAGACGACATCCTTCTGATCAATCAATCCGGAAGGGGTGACAAGGATATTTTTACCATTGCGGATGCATTGGATGATCCGGAATGGAAGGATTTCATTCTGGGAAAGGCCGCGGACTATCATGCTTGAATCTTACATAAGGAAGCAAAGACGCCATAAGGACATCCTGCTCATGACCCACATCGTCCTGGGCTATCCATCCTTTGAGGATTGCTTCAGGATCATCAAAGGCATGGTAAGGGCCGGCGTCGATCTGATGGAACTCCAAGTGCCGTTTTCCGAGCCGGTGGCCGACGGGCCGGTGATCCTTCACGCCAATCATCAGGCCTTGAAAAATGGAGCAACGGTTCAAAGGTGCCTTGACTTCGCGCGCGAGGTTACGCAGTCATTCAAAATCCCCTTTCTGAACATGACCTACTACAACATCCTCTTCAAATACGGTGTCGGCGCATTCGTTTCCCGCATGGTCGAAAACGGATTACAAGGGAGCATCGTCGCCGATCTTCCGCCCGAAGAGGGGGAGACGTATCTGGCGGCCATGCAACAGGCGAACCTGTCGCCCATCTTCATCTTTTCCCCCACCACCTCCCACGACCGCATGGTCCATATCGCCTCCCACGCCCGCGGGTTTATTTATTGTGTCGCCCGAAAGGGTGTCACGGGGGCGGACACGGCGTTCTCAGGCGAAGTGCCGGCATACCTTTCTCGATGCCGAGAGGCAACGTCTCTCCCCACGGCGGTCGGCTTCGGGGTCAGGGAAAAGGCGGATGTGAGTTTTCTTAGGGGAAAAGCCGATATCGCCGTCATCGGCAGCCGGAGCATCGAGATCGTGGAAACGTCCGGGGTTGATGCCGTTGAGGGATTCATTCGCAGCTTGCGCTGAGATAGCGGCATCATATCGCCCCGCCTTTAGGAAAGGCTCTTTCGGGTTTTCAGTGGGTAGCGGGGTACGGAAAAGCCTATTAATTGAAACCGGCAACATTCGTGGTCGTTGTCGTGGTCGTTGTCGTAATCGAGGAGATCATGCAGTTCGGTCATGAGCAGCTTGACCTCTATCGGGTTTCACTCGAATACGCCGTCAGAGAGAGTTGGGGCGCCTTACGGCGATTACGACAACGATGACGACCACCAACACGATTACGATTACGACAACGAACACCGCTTCGCTGAGCACGCCAGAGACCGGCGCACAAGCATAGGCGGTTGTCAAAGCAATATTCACCCACTGAAAACCCGGAAGGTCCATTTAACAAAGAGCCTTCCGAGTTTTTAGCGAGCAGCAGGGTACTGAATAATGCCTGCCACGTGATATCGGTATCACATGGGAATCCGTATAGAAAAAAAACGTAACCATAAGAAATTTTATCTCCTAAAGATCGCTTTGGTATCGCGGCTTAAGCCGCTCCTACAGGAGCATAGGTTCGAAACCGGCCGTTGCGGGTGAAAAATATCGGAAGATCCTAGAAGTCGCCCTTTCAAGAAAGGGGATTTGCAGGCGATTGTAAAGATCCGGGTCCATAGGACCCGGCTTTGGGGCCGCCCCCATAGGGGGCCTTGCAACAACCAAGTCCTGTAAGTGATGCGCCCATTAGGTGTCGGGTGTCAGGTGTCAGGAAAAGATTTGTTTTGAGCAAACGCTGGAAAATCAAGTGGGGGCAATTCCAGCAACACACAGCGGCGTCGAAGTCTATTATTCGTACTGACACCTGAACACTGACACCTGAAACCTGAAACCTGAAACCTGAAAACTCTGACCCCCGCTACACGGGATCTTCGACTGGCCCAGAGGACCAGGTTTTGCAGATGGAATGAAGTGAATGGATGTTCGTTTTTTTATAAAAAAAATAAAAACCGGATAGGTACTCATTGACATATTAAGAAAATATTTGTCAAGATATTTTTTTCACCATTGACATTTTAATTTATAATCATCTGATAATATTCATATTATCAAATTGATAGTTCATCCGAAAATACCGCACTACCTATAGTCAATTGGGTAATCATCGAAAAAATGCGCGGCAACCGAACGTTCGGAAATATTTTGATTGGAAGATCGCGCTAAAGAGTGGGAAAAGGGACGGGGATTCATTATGCTTTGAATTGGCTGTGTTCGTTGTCGTCGTCGTTGTCGTTGTCGTAATCGCCGTAAGGCTCTCAACTCTCTCTGACGCCGTATTCGAGTGAAATCCGATAGACGTCAAGGTTTTCATGACCAAACTGCATGATCTCCTCGATTACGATTACGACAACGACAACGAACACCGCTTCGCTGAGTACGCCAGAGACCGGCGCACAAGCATAGGCGGTTGTCAAAGCAATATTCACCCACTGAAAAGACCACGGTCTTGAACTCCGGCCCGAAGTGCTCTTCCAGGCGCTTGGCAATCTCATGGACGCGCAGGGAAAAGGTGTGGCAGCTCAGGTTCTTGTGAAACAGGACGCCTTCCACGTCATATTTTTCCACCGAATCGAGGTAGACCTGCACCCGTTCGTCAATGGTCATGTTGGTGTACATGGTGGCATAGGTATGGGCCATGCTGTCCAGAAGGCTGTCGTAGCTGGTGGTATCCAGCTCCTTGCGCCAGGCATCCAGGTAGGTTGAGCCCACGACGGCAATGCCGTCTTTGGCAAACCCTTCCTGCAGTTCGCGAAAATTAAACCAGGTCGCCAGGTTGTCCCAGAGCAGGCGATGGCGCTCGTTGCCAACCGCGCTGACACCCTGGTCGGCCAGTTCGGAAGTGGCTTGAGTAAGCCCCTCATAATAATCGATAGCCTGCTGCGTGCCCCTTTCCGAAACCACAAGGGCCATGTGGGAAAATCCGTCAAAGGCGGTCATGGGTGTGGGTTTGGCGGTCCCCAGATCCAGGTAGGACTTCCAGAGTTCCACGGCCCGGCGGGACAGTTCGGCCACTTCCAGAAGATAATCCCGGTCCAGGCTGCGGCCCGTAATCTTTTCCAGCCAGGCAATCAGATCTTCGAGCTGGCTGCGCACGTATGCAATGCGGTCCTTTTCCAGCGACCCGTCGTAACGGTCACCCACGTTGATCATTTTGTAGGGCCGGTTTCCTTGTATTTCGCTCAGATGCTTGAACCATTCGCAGATCACCCGGCACTGGTTGTCACAGGCCAAAAGGATATCCGGCTCGGCCAGCTTCGGTATGGGCCGCCCCTTTTCGTCCGTGAGATCGGTCGCGTCCTGCCTGCCCAGCCCCTCCAGGAGATAGCCGGTGTTGTATAGTTCATAAGCGCAGCCCATTCGGTCCAGTCCGGCTGTTTCGGC
>JAFDKD010000612.1 GCA_019307165.1 Deltaproteobacteria bacterium
ATTGGAACCGAGACGAATTTTCAATTCGGATCGGAGCTACATATATTGTGTGTGGGTCTGAGACCCTCAGGCATTTAGCCTGTAATAAAACCAATAAGTTGTAATTAATTGTTCAATATGTCCACTGGTAATCAACTCTCTAATCACTGCTGCGGCCCAGAGCTGGGATCCTTTCCCAAAAGGTGAAAATATCATCCCCCTCAAAAACCGGTGATATTTCTGAATAGCACAATAGGGTTGAAACCTGCGCCTGCTGCTATCTATTATGTATATGTATTTTTGATGGAGGGAAAATATGGATCGTACGACGATCATGCTCCCGCCCGAACTGAAAATCAGGGCATCCAACCAGGCGAGGAAAATGAGGATTTCCCTTGTCCAGTTCATCCGGGAGGCCCTGAAAAAATCGCTTGAGGGGGAGAATGAGCGCGTGGCTAATGACGATTCTCTTTTTCTGGATAAGGCCGTTTTTGACGGTATGGCTCCAGAAGATCTCGCATCCGACCATGACGGATACCTGTATGGAGATCGACAGTGATTTTCATTGACACCGGCGCCTTTCTGGCGCGCTACCTCCGCAACGATCAACATCATCGTAGCGCCCTGTCTGGGAAAAGCTGGGTTCGAACCGCGAGAACTGCGTTACCAGCAATTTTGTGCTGGATGAAACCTTCACGCTACTGGGCCGGTGGGCGGGGTATGCGTTTTCCGTTCAAAGGGCAAAGAACATTTACGCCTCGCAGGCACTCACCATATGCAGGCCCGGTAGGGAAGATGAAATCAAGGCGCTGCAGTTTTTTAGCAAATATGCGGATCAGCATGTGAGCTTTACCGATTGCATCTCTTTTGTCTTGATGAAACGTGAAAAAATAGATCAAGCATTTTCTTTTGACAGGCATTTCGGATTCGCCGGATTCCGTGTTGTGCCTGCTTAATGCGAAAAAGCGAATGAGCAACTCGCATGATTTTACGATTACATAAAAATGCCAAAAAAGTGCCTTAACGACCAAGGCTTTCTTTCTTCAACTGGGCGCTACGCATCATGTGGCGTTTCTGCCCGGACAGAACGCCTTTTCTCATTCGAACGGAGAGGGGTGTGATTTCCACCCGCTCGTCTTCTCGAATGAAGTTGATGGCCTGCTCCAAGGTCATGGGCTTCATAGGGGAGAGGATAACATTATCGTCTTTTCCGGCGGCCCTCATGTTCGACAGTTTTTTTTCCTTGGCGGGGTTTACGTCGATGTCCTGGCCCCGGTTGTGCTCACCCACGATCATCCCTTCGTATACCGGGTCGCCCGGCGCCACGAAGAGACGGCCCCTGGGTTCCAGGTTAAACAGGGCGTAAGGGACCGCCTTTCCCCCGCGGTCGGACACGATGGACCCGGTAAACCGGCTTGGACATCCCCCCCGATACTTCCCGTAGCCGTCGAACAGGGAGTGCATGATACCGGTCCCGCGGGTGTCCGTGAGGAATTCGTCCCGGTATCCGATGAGGGCCTGGGTGGGCACGGAAAATTCAATGCGCACCCTTCCCCTGCCGTTGTTGACCAGATTGGTCATCTTCCCTTTTCTAAGGGAGAGTTTTTCCGTTACCACGCCCAGAAATTGCTCCTCGCAATCGACCATCAGACGTTCCAGCGGCTCCATTTTACGGCCGTTTTCATAACGGTAGATGACCTTCGGCCGTCCCACGCAGAATTCATAGCCTTCCCGTCGCATGGTCTCGATGAGGATCGCCAGCTGAAATTCGCCCCGGCCCTTGACGAGGATACTGTCCCGGTCCCCGGTTTCTTCCACCTCAACGGCCACGTTGAGGAGTGTCTCTTTTCGCAGGCGCGCCCGAATCCGACTGGACTGGACATAGCGGCCTTCCGTTCCTCCAAAGGGCGAGTCGTTCACGGTAAATTCCATGGACACGGTGGGTTTGTCCACGCTGATGCGGGGTAACGCCCTGGGGGCCTCCCAGTTGCAGATGGTATCCCCGATTTTCACGTCCTCAATCCCTGCCAGGACCGCGATATCGCCGGCTTGCACTTCGTCTACGTCCACAAGGGTCATGCCCCGGTAGACCTGGAGCTTGGACACCTCTTTTAAGGAAACGTTCTGTTCTTTTCCCCCCATGCAAATGAGTCTGTCTCTGGACCGGGCCGTTCCATTAAAAACCTTTCCGATGGCAAGCCGTCCCATGTAATCGGAATAACCAAGATCGGAGACCAGCATCTGGAAGGGGGCTGAGGGGTCATGTGAAGGGCTGGGGATCTCTTTAAGAATGGTGTCCAGGAGGGGGTGCAGATTTGTCCCTTCTTCCGCCAGCGTTTTTTTGGCGATGCCGTCCCGGCCGACGGCGTAGAGGAGGGAGAATTCCAACTGTTCTTCGGTGGCGTCCAGGTCGATCATGAGGTCATAGATTTCATCCAGGACCTGCTCGGGTCTGGCGTCCTGCCGATCGATCTTGTTGATGATCACCAGGATTTTCAGCCCCGCCTCCAACGCCTTTTTAAGCACGAAACGGGTCTGGGGCAAAGGCCCTTCCGAGGCATCGACCAGAAGGATGGCGCCGTCGGCCATGGAAAGGGCCCGTTCCACTTCCCCTCCGAAATCGGCATGCCCCGGGGTGTCGATAATGTTGATTCTGACTCCCTTCCAAAGGACCGAGCAGTTTTTTGCCGCAATGGTGATGCCGCGCTCACGCTCCAGGTCCATGGTGTCCATGAGGCGCTCGTCTACCTTCTGGTTGGCCCGGAAAAGGCCGCTCTGTTGGAAAATGGCGTCCACCAGGGTGGTCTTGCCATGATCCACGTGGGCAATGATGGCGATGTTTCTCAGGTTTTCGTTTCTCTCCATGATCGACATGGTTTTGCGATCTCCAAAAAAGGTCATTTTTTCAGCTTGGCCGGATGGGGTAGTGTAAGCATCGCACCATGGATTACAAGGCGTTGCGAATGCGTGTTGCACAAAAAAAAGGGGGTGTGGTCCTTCAAACTGCCCTGAATATCGGTTGAAACAGCCTCCTTTGGGGGAAATGCGACTGGCGGTGAATTCAAGGATATAATACCTTGAGGGTAATCCGGGTCTCGGTCTTTCTTGACAGATAGATCGCAGTTTTATAAACTGAATGG
>JAFDKD010000613.1 GCA_019307165.1 Deltaproteobacteria bacterium
GAGCATTACGAGATGGTGCTCAAGGCAGGAGACATGGAACGCATACTGCCCGAACTGGCCTGGCACCTGGAAGAGCCCCGGGTGGGGCAGAGTTATCCCAACTATTACGTGGCGCGACTGGCAGGAAAGTTCGTCAAGGTGGTCCTGTCAGGCACCGGCGGGGACGAGCTTTTCGGCGGGTATCCATGGCGCTACTACCGGACGGTGAACAGCGACGGTTTCGAGGATTACATCGACAAGTACTACCTCTTCTGGCAGCGCCTCATACCGAACAAGGCCGTTCAAAGCGTGTTCGCCCCCGTGTGGAACGATGTCAAACATGTGTGGACCCGGGATATTTTCAGGGACGTGTTCCAAAAGCGGGCGGAGACGCTGACGCGTCCGGAAGACTATGTCAACCACTCCCTCTACTTCGAGGCAAAGACGTTTCTCCACGGCCTCCTGGTGGTGGAGGACAAGCTGAGCATGGCCCACGGGCTGGAGACCCGGGTCCCGTTTCTGGACAACGATCTGGTGGATTTCGCCCTGAAGGGCCCCGTGGGGCTGAAACTGGGCAATCTGTGCGAGGTGGCCCGCCTCAATGAGAACGAGCCCGGCGCAAAGTCCGAGAAATATTTTCAGAAAACCCGGGACGGGAAGCTGATCCTGAGGGAGGTCATGAAGCGCTACATCCCGCCGGAAATCACCAACGGGATCAAGAAGGGATTTTCGGCCCCGGACGCCTCCTGGTTCAAGGGGGACAGCATCGATTATGTGAAGCAGGTGCTGTTCGACAAGCGCTCATATTTATACGACTACCTGGACCGGCGGTCGGTCCAGGCATTGGTGACCGAGCATTTCCAGGGGAAGGCCAATCGAAGGCTCTTTATCTGGTCCCTGTTGAATTTCGAATGGTGGTGCCGGACGTTCCTGCATCCGTCATGAAGGAGGAAAAGAGCATGAATCCCCTCGACGTCTTGCGAGAGTCAATCCTGTCGCTTTACCGGGACATGAGGGCCGGGATGCGGCGGAAGTGGAAACGGGACCTTCCATGGGACGAGATGGTGTTTGACCGCTGGGAACGAGCCAGAAGCTTGGGGTTCGGAGAAGGCGCCAGCATCTATCATAACAGCTACGTTTACGGTGACGTGACGGTGGGCGACAACACCTGGATCGGGCCCTACACATTGCTGGACGGATCGGGCCGGCTTTCCATCGGCAGCTGGTGCAGCATCAGCGCCGGCGTGCAGATCTATACTCACGATACGGTGAAGTGGGCCGTTTCAGGGGGAAAGGCGGATTACGAACGGGAACCGGTCAAAATCGGGGACTGCTGCCATATCGGCGGCCAAACGATTATCGCCAAAGGCGTCACCATCGGGGACCACTGCGTTGTGGGCGCCTGCTCTTTCGTCAACCGGGACATTCCGTCCAACACCATCGCCGTGGGCGTGCCGTGCAGACCAAGCGGCACGGTGGTGTTGGATGATGACGGCAATGCCGGCCTGGCGCCCTCTACCGGCGTGAAATAGAATCCGCCCACAGCCACTAACGGCATGCCGCCGCTCCCGCCCCCGGAGCCAAACCCGGCGTCGGCATTCGCCCATGGTATTTAAATGAACACGCATACACGCCACCGGCTGCTGATATTCCTACCAAGAAATCAATACATCAATCCTACGGAAGAGGTGTTTCTTCGATATCTCGCGAGGGAACACCGGGTGCTTTTCTACGGTCCAGGGTATGTTCGGGAGGGAGACCTCGAAAAAGACGCCCGGCGCGTCTATGATAGATACGGACCTTTCGACGCAGCACTGGTTCATCAATACTTCCTTTACGGAGACATGAAAAAAGCGGAAAGATCCTGCTACTTCCCCTTCAACGTAAAAGACTTTGTTGAGAAGAATCCCAGCTTTCCATTACATTTCAACGCTCTGCCATGCGTTCGTATTGCGATGCTTCTCCGCATGGACTATTACGCATTGACCCGTGAACAGGTACGAATTCTTGAAGACTTTCCGGGTTATTTTCTGAGTTGGCCCAGGCAATTCATCAAGGCAAAGGCGGAACTCCCCAAACTCAACAACGAGGCGTTTTATGAATCCGTCACGGATAACTACCGTTGTTTTCTGTCGGAGAACGGGGAAAGAATTATTCCGTTCATGCATCTGATTGATGACGACCATATCTATCCCGTTCGGCCCGGGGGCAAGAAGACGACCGTCTGCGTCCCCGGCCATCTGTATTCGGAACGCAGGAGAGCGTTGGATTATTTGTCTCAAACCGGGTTTCGCTCCAATAACAGGAGCATGTTGGCATCCGGCCTTTCGCGGGGCCTCGAGACGGTCAGCGGTAGAGGGCTTTACGCCCGGAAATGGGGCATACGCCTCCTGCGGAGTATGTTCAGGAACCGTATTCGAAGGTCTTGGATTTCTTTTACGGATGGCAGTTTGTTGCGATGGCCCATACGAAAATATTTTGAAATTCCGGCATACGGAAGCCTTCTTGTCTGCGATCCCTTCAATAATTACAGGGACCTGGGTTTCGAGACCGATAAGAACTGCTTCATGACAAGCGCCCAAGAACTGCCGGAGGTCGTCCGGTATGCCCTTTCTCACTTTCAGGAAACGCTCGGAGTCATCAAGCGCTCACAAGCCATGATCAAGGAATTTCACAGCGCTTCCGTGAGGGTAAAGCAGTTCGCGGCAGTCCTGGACGCGATCCGGAAGGGTTCATACCTCGGCGCGCGCTGGCAGAAAGGAGAACTCCTAATCCGAACTCAGCCCCCGGAAAACGCACCGGGCAAAGGAACACCTTATTAATCGCGTGAGCATCGGCAGGCCTTAATGCCCTCGGCAGTTAAGACGAATATCGCGGCAAATTTCATCGGACGCATATGGGCCAGTCTGATGACGCTCCTGTTTGTTCCCCTGTATATCCAATTTCTGGGGGTCGAGGCCTATGGTCTCGTCGGCTTTTATGCATCGCTGAAGGCCGTTTCGAGTATTTTTGACTTTGGCCTCTCCACCACATTGAATCGGGAAGTCGCCAGGTATACGGGGTCGTTGGAGGGGCAGGGCTTCGTATCCGACACGATAAGAACCCTGGAGGTTGTCTACTGGCTCACCGC
>JAFDKD010000614.1 GCA_019307165.1 Deltaproteobacteria bacterium
CAACAACCCCGAATACGACCGAATCAGCGAGGCTTCGGCAAAGGCCATGAACATCAACGAGCGACGGAAGCTTATCTGGCAAATGCAGCAGATCATCATGAATGACGTGCCCTACTTTCCTCTTTACAACCCCAAGTTGATCGAGGGCGTCAGAAAGGGCAAATTCACCGGATGGGTCCAGATGCTCGAAGGGGTCGGCAATACCTGGTCTTTTTGCAATCTGAAGCCTCAGTAAAAAGGATTGGATGGCCATGGAGTTGTGGAAGTTTGCCGTTCGGCGGTTGCTCCAAATTATCATCATCTTTTTTTTCATTCTCACGATCCTGTTCGTGCTTTTCCGGTTGGCCCCCGGAGATCCGGTGGAGCGCATGGTCGATCCCACCATGACGCCGGAGGACGCCCAACTCCTCGTGGTCCATCTGGGGCTGGATCAGCCTATCTGGAAACAGTATGTTTATTATTTGAAAAATTTCGTCACCGGGGATTTCGGCAATTCATTCCATTACGGACGCCCCGTTCAGGACATCATCTGGGAGCGGCTCCCCAACACCATCCTGCTGTTTACCACCTCGGTCATCCTCGCGGCCCTCACCGGCATATTTCTGGGCAAAATCGCCGCATGGCACAAGGGCAAAAGGACCGACACCCTCATGACCTTGGGCGCCCTGGTCACCCATACCGTTTTCGTGCCCTGGCTGGCCCTGATCATGATCTGGGTGTTTGCCTACAAAATGGGCTGGTTTCCCATTACCGGGATCATCTCCGAAGATGTCTGGCTGGACCCGAACTCGGGTTTTGTCGCCAAAGCCCTGGATGTGGGTCACCACATGGTGCTCCCACTGGCAACGCTTTTTCTGATCCACTTCGGGAGCTACCTGCTTATCATGCGAAGCAGCATGCTGGAAACCCTGAAAGAGGACTACATCGTAACCGCCAGGGCCAAGGGACTGCCTGAAAAGATCATTCGAAATCATCACGCAGCGCCCAATGCCGCGCTCCCGGTGGTCACCAGCGTCGGGCTGAGCCTCGCCTTTTCCATCAACGGCGGGGCCCTTACCGAGACGGTGTTCACCTGGCCGGGAATCGGGAGGGAACTGGTCTTTTCAGTGAGCCAGAACGACTACCCGCTGGCGCAGGCGTCATTCCTGCTCATCGCCCTCGTGGTCCTTCTATCCAATTTAGTAGTGGATATCCTTTATGCATACCTTGACCCCAGGATTCGGTATTAATGCCGGTAACCATGACATCGACCAAAGCCAATATTGATAAAAAAGGGTTGAAGAAATACCACTGGGTTGAACGGTTTCAGGGGGGGTGGTCCATTTACAAGCAGAACCTCCTGGGCAGGATCGGCCTGGTATTGCTCGCCATATTCGCCCTCATGGCCGTCTCGAGCTTTATACCGCCGTTGATCGACCCCATGTATCATCCCATGACCGGAGTCGATCCCGATATCTCCCGTACGGTCGGGCCCAGCATGCGGCACTGGCTGGGAACGGATTTCATGGGTCGGGACCTTTTCAGCCAACTCCTGGCCGGGGCCAGGGTGGCGTTTATGGTGGGCGTCACGGCGGCCTTTGTGAGCATCTTTCTGGGTACGGCCATCGGGATGATCGCCGGGTACATGGGAAAAGCGGTCGATACCGTTCTCATGCGTCTGGCCGATATGATCATGGTCATGCCGACCCTCCTGGTGGTGCTGATGCTGGCCGCGCTTTTCGGGCAGCTCAGCATATGGACCATCGTCCTGATTATTGCCCTGTTCAGGTGGCCCGGCGTCTCCCGGGTCATCCGGGCGCAGACCCTATCCCTCAAACAGCGATCATTTATAGAAGCCGCCAAGGTCGCTGGCGCATCCCATCTGAGGATCGTTTTCAGGCACATCATGCCGAACGTCCTGCCTCTCGCGTTTCTTTACATGACCTTTCGCGTGACCTCGGCCATCATCATCGAGGCGGCCCTGGCATTTCTCGGGTTCGGCGATCCCGGAACGGTCAGCTGGGGGATGATGCTGCAATGGGTGTGGAAGACGGGGCACATGTTCAAGGCCCTCTACTGGCTTCTGCCCCCGGGGATTTGCATTTCGCTGATCACCCTGTCTTTTTATATGCTGGGAAGGGCCATGGATGAAGTGCTGGATCCAAGATTGAGAAAAGAGGGGGAAACGGAGTAAAATGGCCCTTCTAGAGGTGGAAAATCTGAGCATTGGTTACAAGACCCAAAAAGGGTACCTGGATGCCGTTGACGGGATTTCCTTCACCCTGGAGGAAGGCAAGTCCCTGGGTTTCGTGGGCGAATCGGGATGCGGCAAAACGACCCTGGGCATGGCGCTTATGGGGTTGCTGCCCCCGAACGGCAGGATACGGCAGGGCCGCATCATGTTTGAAGGCAAAGACCTGGTGACCATGCCCGAAGAGGAGAAAAGGGCCATCCGCTGGCGCAAAATCGCCATGATTTTTCAGGCGGCCATGAATGCATTGAACCCGGTTCATCGGGTGGCGGACCAGATCGTCGAAGCCATCGTCACGCATGATCCCGCCATCGACAAGGAAACAGCGGAAAAGCAGACCGAAGGCCTGTATCAGCTGGTAGGAATTCCCCTGGATCGCATGAGGGACTACCCTCACCAGTACAGCGGCGGCATGAAGCAAAGGGCCGTCATCGCCATGGCGCTTGCCTGTCAGCCCAGCCTGATCATTGCGGATGAACCCACCACGGCGCTCGATGTCATTGTCCAGGCCCAGATCCTTGAGGAAACCAAGGCCCTGCAAAAAGAATTCGGCATCAGCATGATTTTCATTTCGCACGACATCTCCATCGTGGCGGACATAAGCCATGATATCGGGATCATGTATGCCGGCCACCTGGTGGAGTACGGCGCCAAAGAGGAGGTTTTTCAAAAGCCGGCGCATCCTTACACAAGAGCGCTTCTGGACTCTTATCCCACATTGACGGGAGAGAGAGGCGCGCTTAAGCCCATTCCGGGGGAACCCCCGAACCTGGTGTATCCGCCCCCCGGCTGCCGCTTTTACGATCGATGCCCCACGGCCGGAGAGGCATGCCGGACCGGCCGGCCGGAATGGCATGAGATATCGCCCAGGCATAA
>JAFDKD010000615.1 GCA_019307165.1 Deltaproteobacteria bacterium
ATCCAGCCCGGCCCAGACCCAAAACTATCTATTCACCCGCTTTGTACGCAATAACCTCCTGGGTACTGGGATTGAACGGGGAGGCTTTAGGAGGAGACAAAACACTTCTCTTTCCAGTGTAACGGAATCCGATGTGGACGTGCAGTATAACCTGATACCAAATTATTTTTCTTTTACCTCCACGCTGGCCTCCGACCGCTGGCCCATCCTCCACTCCGCCCTTGAATCCTGGCTCCAGGACAGAGTTTCCGCCGCCAGCTTCCGCTTCGACGGCAGCGGAGGTTTGACCGAACAGGAGAAAACCAACCGCCTGCTGGACGGGCATTCCATGACCGAGCTTCTGGAGGATGAAAACCTGGATGGAGACCAGCTCAACCATGTTATCCTTGCCAAGGGGAAATATCTGATGACGGCCATAGAATCCCGCATCCAGGAGGACAAGTTCGACGAAAAACTCCTGTCTTTCATCAAGGAGAAGCAGTTCAGTACCATCACCGAAGAGGACTTTCTCCGATTCCTTTTCGCCTATAGGGAATTCGATCTGGAACCGGTGATGGCGGCCTGGTACGAAGAAAACCGGATCCCGGCCTTCACTGTCGGTTCCATCGGCGTGTTCTCCGTCCGGGACGGGGAACAGCAGCGCTTCAATGTCCTCCTGCCCGTCACCAACGTCTCCGAAACCGAGGGCATCGTCAAAATCGGCATGATTTCGGGACGGAGTCGGCGCGGGATGAGGGCAGGCGGATCGCCATTCGAGATAGAGAGCACGGTTCTCATCCCTCCCAAAACGACCAGGGAGATCGGCATCCTTCTTGATACCCAGCCTATGCTGCTGCAGCTGGATACGACCATCTCGCGTAACATCCCCTCCACCATGAGCCTGATTCTGTATGAGCGAAGATCCGGTGAGGCAGATACCGTCTTTGAAGGGGAAAGATCCTTACCCTTTGCGGAAACCCGTTCAGGGACACCGGGCGAATATATCGTCGACAATGAAGATCCGGGATTCGCCATCGCCGGTGGCGGAGATAACTGGCTCCGGACGGCCATCCGAAGGCTCTTCATCCGCTCCAGCGCCGAGGCGGAGTATCTCGGTTACAATCCCAATAATCCTCCCGGACGCTGGACTCCCGTGGTCAATGAGAATTTTTACGGATCCATGCTCCGCACGGGTCTCATGATCAAGGGCGGTGAGGGCAGCAGCGGGATTTCCTGGACGGTCGCTCTCCCGGAAAACGGCAGCTACGATATCTATTTTTATAACGAAATCATGGCCCGCAGAGGCGGCAGAGGACAAAGGGGTGGAGACAGAGGAGGGAACCGGCAGCGGCCCACCCAGGAGGAAAAACACTTCATCGTCCATCATGAGGACGGCACCGAGGAGATCGCCTTCGACATTCAGGAATCACCTCAGGGCTGGGTATTGCTTGGATCATTTCGCCTGGCAGCCGGAACAAACACGATCGAACAAACGGACAAGGGAAAGGGAGCCTTCCTCACAGCCGATGCGGTCAAGTGGGTAAAAACGAGCAAGGATTGAGTCCATGACATCTGTGATGATCTGTCTAAAGATCGCTGCTTATGAGGCTAAAATTCTCCTGAGGTCCTGGGGCTTCCGCATTTTCGCACTGTTGGGCCTCATTATTATGAGCCTTATGACGGCCGGGATCGCAGCCCCCTCCTTTTCCTTTCCCTACCACTTTAGGTCCCTGTCGGGATCCATCCCGTTGTTCAGCTTCAAACTCTTCAATGTTTACCAGGGTATTATCGTGGTTTTCATGGCCACGGAATTCTTCAAACGGGACCGGAGGACACATTCCACCCAGGTCATCTTTTCCCGGTCCTTCTCCAATACCAGCTATATTCTCGGCAAGTTCCTCGGTGTACTCGGCCTGTTTATTCTGATGAATATCCTTGTCGGCGTGATGACCGCTCTGATTCACCTTTTTCTTTCTGAAACCCCCTTCAGCTTCACTGCCTACCTGCTATATTTTCTGACGCTCAATTTTCCCACACTGATATTTCTGGTAGGCCTGTCCTTTGTACTGGGTATGACCATCCGCAGCCATGCGGCCGTCATCCTTTTGGGGCTAGCCCTATCCTCCATTAGCCTGGCCGTCCTTGGGAAGAAGGCTTATTTTATCCCAGACATATTCGGATTCCATACCCCGCTGATGTATTCCGATTTAATCGGGTTGGGCAACAACGTGCAGTTGTTTTATTTGCGGTTCCCTTACGTCCTCCTGGGACTTGGCTTTGTCTTTGGAACCGTGCTTTTGGCTAAGCGGCTAAGGCAGTCCCCCTGGACAACGGCACTGTCCGGAACGCTGTCCGTGCTGCTCGTTCTTTCCGCTTTTGGACTGATGTTAAGCCATGTCCGAAGCAACAGGGCTTTAGATTCCCTGCGCCAAGATCTGATAACGGCCAGTGATAAATATAAAGACATTGCCCCACTCAGCATGGAATCCTGTTCGCTGAATGTGGAATTTACAGGAAGCACCCTTTCGGCTGCTTCAGATATCCGGCTGAAAAACAACCGGGAAAAACCCGCTGACTCACTCCTTCTGACCCTGAATCCGGGGCTTCAGATCAGCCGTGTCACTAACAGCGGCCAAGATGTGGATTTCTCCAGGGAGGGCCACATAGTACTCATATGGCTGCCAAAGCCCCTGGGCTTCGATGAACACATCGATCTTCAAATAGACTATGCCGGCGCTCCAATGGAGGCTTACTGCTATCTGGATATCGATGGCAAAACCATGCGCAAGCCCTCGAAACTGGGTCTTTACAATGTGCCGAAAAAATATGTTTTTCTTTCTGAGAAATTCGTCCATCTGACACCGGAAAGCGGTTGGTATCCCCGGGCGGGTATCCCCCTCAGTCATCGATTCCCCGGGGCGGTGGACAGTGATTTTTGTCAATACACACTCAAGGTCAAGCTTCCCGAAGGTCAAACCGCCGTATCCCAGGGCCTTGCGGAAATCGAGGAGTCAAGCGATGGAAAAATCTGCACCTTCCGTCCCAAAACTCTCCTCCCTCAGATATCCCTGACCGTGGGGCCTTTCGAGGAAAGAACCCTCAAAATCAAGGACGTTGAATTC
>JAFDKD010000079.1 GCA_019307165.1 Deltaproteobacteria bacterium
GCGTATGCCTCTGATGCCGAGCACAAAAGGCAAACGTGAAGGGGTTTACCAGTCCCCGTATTCCCCAAGCCCCAGCAGCCGGAAGGCGACGATGAAGGTGGTATCCGCTTCCTCCTTGCCCACGCCGGCCAATACGCCCCAGCACTGGCTCGCATATTCCAGCCAGTACTTGTTGGAAATGGTTTGCTTTGAGTCCAGGTTTCGTCTCAGAGAGGTGCCCGCCGCCAGACCGTAGACCAGGTTGACGCGAAGCCAGTAATTAAGGGCATTGTCCGCATCTGTCGAGTCCTGATAGGTGACACGGAAAGAATCGACCCTTCCCCCCGACCTGTCGATGTTGAGCGAGCATGACAGGCTGGTGTCGGTGAGTTCATGCTCGTAATGGTCCCATTTGGTCACCCCGTAAAAATCGAGGTTTTGGGTCGGTTTCAGGATGAGGGCGGCGGTGAAGGGCTCGAAAGGCGCTTTCTCCTCGCCCGAGGTATCGTCTTTGCGCGCCTCGTCCAGGCTGTATCCCTGGGCCAGTTGAAAGTTGACCCACTGGCGGTACCGCACCTGTCCCTTATCATCCTCCAGACGGGCATCAAGGTAGTTGTCGAGCGTAAATACCAGCCGGTTGAGGTCCCCCGTTACGGTCAGGGGGTCGAACCAGGGGCTCTCGGCCTCCGGGTCCTGGTTCCTTCGGTACTGGTATGAAAGCGCGGGCCACATGCGGTGCTTGAGTCTTTTGACCTCCCCCCAGTCCGCGTCATACACCCGTTCCAGCTGGGAGAGCATCCGGGCGCCGACATCGTAGGAATTGAGGTTTTGATGGTCTTTTTCCCCCGTTTCCTCCTTAAACCACTGGGCGTTCAAACCATAGCCGGCATATGGCTCGAACTCCACATACCGACCCAGCCAGAGCGGTATTTTCATTTCCGGATAAAGGGCGAATTGATGCCCCGAGGTCCCATAATCGCGCCAGATGTAGTCGTAACCTGATCTCAGGCCGAAGTAGACCGGCGTTTTCAATACTTTTTTGGGAAGAAGGCTGAAGGCCGCCGCCCCCAGGGACTGGGGTGTATCGTCTTGGTCGAGGTCCACCGGGTTTTCGTTGTAGCTCGATGCGGCCTGAATACTAATATCCCCCTTGTCCCGGCTCAGTCGCAGGGCCGAACGGCGGGTGGGCGAACGCCTGTCCTCCACGGGGCGGCCGTAGGCATCCTCCAGGTCCGGTCTTGGGTTGAATCCAAACAGGTTCTTGTGGAATTCACGCAGGTAATCCGCATCGCTCACATAATCGGCATCCACGCGGGCAACGATATCGTGGGGGAGATCCTGGTCGGCTTTGCCCCGTAACCAGTAACGGGTCTTGTTGGACCGCTCGAAAGGGCTGACCTCCACGTCGTTCCGGTCCGTCAGGTCCTTTTCCTTTTTGTCATGGAGAATATCGAAAAGAAGGATCCCTGTGGAATTTCTATCGACCAGGTAGCGGTACTCAAGACCCTGCATATATCCCCGTTTGGAGTAATATCGCTGATAAAAGGTCGCATCCATCCGCTCATTGATGGCCCAGAAGAACGGGAGTTCCGCGGCAAAACCGTTTCGGTCGCTGAGTCCGAATACGGGGGGGAGTAGCCCGCTTTTTCGCTTGGTATTGGCCGGGAACCGGAAGTAGGGGAGGTAGAGTACGGGAACGCCTTTTATCCGGAAAGCGGTGTTTTTGAGTTCGCCATACCCGTCGATGGTTACGCTTATTTGTTCACCGGTCAGGGCCCAGTCCGGATTGTCTCCGTCGCAGGTCGTCACCTTGCAGTTGCTGATCACATAGGTGGCCGGGCCTGTTTTTTCCATGAGCTGTCCATCTATGTGGACATTGTTTTCCTTGATGAAGAGGTGGCCGTTTTCAACGGTGCCGGTCTGGTTTTCCAGGTCGAAAAACCCCCGGTCTCCGGTGAGGTAGTCGCCGTTCATTTCGAGCCTTACGTTTCCCGACACCTCGGCCAGGCCCACCAGGCTGTTGTAGACCGCCTGCTGGGCGTAGAGGGCTTGCCCGGCCTTGGAAATAATAACGTTTCCCTCGGCCGTATAAATTTTTTGGTCATCGTCGTAGGTAAGGGTCCTGGCGCTGATTTGCCACGGTGTTTTGTCGTCGTCGAGGACGCTGGAGCCCTTCTTTAAATCCATTGCCCGGACAGGGCACATCCAGCCCATGACGACAAGCGCCAGGAACACCAGAAATGTGACGGATTTTGCGGCGATTGATGGGCGAATGGTGACCCTCCTTGAAGCAAGGTGTAATCTAAAGTCCTCGACACGGAATTTCGCCATAGGGCTCCATGGATTCGATCCCATGCCCGGTGCTGTCATGGGTCATCGGAACCATAGACCTCAGGATCAAGATATGACAAGGCCTCGCCGACTGTAAAGAGGGAACCGCAGATAAGGATCAGGTCGCGGGGCCCGGCCGATTTTTTGGCCCGTTCAATGGCGCCGGCAAGTGTGTCAATCGCTTCTCCCGGTTTATGCATTGAAGCTGCTTCGTTCATCAGGACCGCCGGGTCGGCGGCCCTTGAATACGTCGGTCGCGTATAAAACACCCGATCCGCGTGGGGGACGATGGCTTTCAGTATGGGGCCGATCGCCTTGTCTTCCATAACGCCGATGACCAGGTACAGCCTTCGGTATTCCATGTCACGGGTGACGGCCCCGACCAGAGCGCGGATCGCCGCCGGGTTGTGTGCCCCGTCCAGCAGGATGGTCGGATTCCTGGAGATGATGTGCATTCGGCCGGGCCACACGGCCTTTTTTAATCCGGAACGTATGGCGGCTGACGATACGGCAATGCCCGTTTGCTCCAGGCACTCCAGGGCCGCCAGGGCCAGGGCGGCATTTCGTCCCTGGTAATCCCCATTGAGGCCCAGTTGGAGCCCCCTCAATCGGCGGCTGGTTCCGTAGTAATTCAAACCGGAGGGCCCTCTGCGATAACGGATATCTCCGCCCACGCGCAGCAGGGGCGCCCCCTTTTCCCTGCAGACGGCCCGTACCAGATCGATCACGGCCGGTTGTGTCACGCCCGTGACCACGGGTATTCCCCTCTTGATGATGCCGGCCTTTTCGCCTGCAATGTCCAGTATTCGGGAACCCAGGTATTCCTGGTGCTCCAGTGAAATATTCGTAATCACGGAGACCCGGGGCGCGATGACATTGGTGGCGTCCAGCCGGCCGCCCATGCCCACTTCCATGATGGACAGGTCCGTGTTTTCCCGTGCGAAATGCGCAAATGCCATGGCCGTGGTCGCCTCAAAATAGGTGGGCGGCTCATGATCGACCGCGGCGGCCTTTACCTCATCCACCAAAGAGACAACGTTTTTCTGCGAAATTTCGCTGTCGTTGATTTTGAACCGTTCCGTGAACCGGACCAGGTGCGGGGACGAATAAAACCCCACGCGAAGTCCCGCCTCCTTCAACATCGATGCCAGGAAGGAACCGACCGATCCCTTGCCGTTGGTACCCCCGATATGGACATACTGCCGTCCTTCCTGGGGATTTCCCATGGCCGCAAGTAAACTGGAGGTTTGGGATAGACCGAACTTGATGCCGAATTTTTGAAGGTTGTACAGGTAGTCGACCGCTTCGCGGTAGCGCTTTAAGGATTCGGACATTATGCACCAGTTGATTTTGAGGTTCAAACCTCTTTTCAGTCATCCCGGTCCCGCATCGAAACGTGTACGCTCTCTTCACGGGCGGGTTTGCAAGCTCGAAGCGTGACAAAAAAAACCGCTTCACGGGGAGAGCGGTTTTTTACGGTGGGCTTTGGAAGAGGAAAACTAAATGTCTCCCAAGGGCCTTACAAAGGTGTAGGTCGCCGGCGCTTTTACCAGCTTTTCGGCCGCTTGATTGATGTTCCCCCCGATGGCGCTGAACTGGCTCGACAGCACGAAGACGACGCTGCCCACGATAAGACCCACAAACGCGATGGGCCGGACTACCAGGAGATCGCCCGCCATGGCCGCGCCACTCGGTTCGGCGCTCGCGTCCGGATCCCAGGCCAGGGCCGGGCCGGCAAGAACGGACGTCAGGAATATGACGGCAACGGCTATGATCATAGTCTTCTTTTTACGATTTTGCATCGTGCACCCCCTTCACACATTCGGGACTTATCTGAGTTAAAAATTATAAATCGAAGTAAAAACTTAAACAATATAACATGTTTTGGCTTTCGAGTCAACAAAAAAGCTGTTGTCTCCACCCCTTACATCTTTTCGAGGGTGGTGTATTCCAGGTGCAGGAGTTTTCGTCCGGCATTTCGAAAGAACACTTCCACCTTGTCGTCGCCGATGAACCTGGAAATGACGCCGGGACCGAAAGCGGGATGCCGGACCCGGTCGCCTGAAGCGAGGTCCCCGGCGCCAGGCTCGGCGCCGCCCCGGACCCCGGCGTGGCCCCCCTGCCAAGGTTCGGTGATTGTCTCCCCGAAGCGGGCCCCTGCCGCCTCGTGGGAAAGCACGTCCGGGGGAATGCCCCGAATAAAAGACGAAAGGCCGTTTCGATGGCCTGCGCCCGAACCACACGACGACCAGGAAGGAACGAATTCCTGTCCGGGATAGCACATGATCAACCGGTCCTTCGCCCGTGTCGCGGCCACATACATCAGCCGCCGCTCTTCTTCGAGGGACATAGGGTCGTTGAATGCGTGGCCCGGCGGAAAGCGGCCTTCCATGACCCAGATAATAAAGACCACGGGCCATTCAAGGCCCTTGGCGGAATGCACGGTGGACAGGGTCAGGGTCTCGCCCGCGTCCCCTGCACCCAGGTCCTTGGAGCTTGCGGGCGGCTCCAGGGTGAGGTCGTCCAGAAAGCCCCGCAGCTTTTTGTACCGTCCGGCCATGGTGATCAGTTGGTCCAGTTCCTTCCGTCGGCGGGGATGATCGTCGAAGCGCGCTTCGAGAAAGGGGACGTAATAGGCCATTACCTGATCGGCCGCCGCCTTTGGCGTGACGCCTTTGGCCGAGAGGGACGAGAAGAGTTCGGCCAGGGGCTTAAAGCCGCTCAGGCGCTTGCCCGCGCCCGGCCACTGATCCACCTGCTGCAAAGGTGCGCGGCTTTCCTTGAGCCATTGTATCACGGCATGGGTGCGCGCCCGGCCCACGTTCTTGATAAGCCGGAGGATACGGACCCAGCTGACGGCGTCATCCCTGCTGGCCAGCACCCGGAGGTGGGCCAGAAAATCCTTGATATGGGCCGATTCCAGGAACTTGAACCCGCCGTATTTCACATAGGGCATCCCCTGCCGGGTCAGTTCCGCCTCCAGTTCGAAGGAATGGTATCCCGCCCTGAACAAGACCGCGAAATCGGTGATGGGGCGGCCGCGCCCCATCTCGTCTTTTATCCGGCGGGCCACATAGAGCGCCTGCTCGGGCTCGGTCCGGGTATCCACCACCTTTGGCGGCTCGCCACCCTCCCTTTTCGTGTAAAGGCATTTGGTGTACTGCTCCAGGGCCGGCGCCATGAGGGCATTGGTGAACGTGAGTATGGGCTGGGTGGAGCGGTAGTTCTCTTCCAGCTTGAGGACCCTGGCGTTGGGAAAGCGCTCGGGGAATTCGAACATGTTCCTGTAATCGGCGCCCCTGAAGGAGTAAATGGCCTGGCAGTCATCCCCCACCGCCATGACGTTTCGGTGCCCCTGTCCCAGCCATTTGACGATATCCGCCTGGATGGCGTTGGTGTCCTGATATTCATCCACCATGATATAGAGGTAACGCAACCCCAAGTCATGACGAATGTCCTCATTTTCTTCCAGCAGCCGCCTGAAATTGATGATCAGGTCATCGTAGTCCATCATCTGATTGAGTTTCTTGTATCTGGCGTAAAGGGCGTCCAGGGTCTCGATAGGACCGACGAATTCGATGAACTGGGCGTATTCCGAGGCCATGAACGGTTCCAGAGGCACTTGCAGGTTGGCCGCCTTGCTGAGGATGTTGGCCAGGGTGGAACGCTTTGGAAATCGAGGGGTGCCTTTTGGCATCCGCAGTTCCGGGACAAGCGAGTGGATAATCTCCTCCATGTCCGAGCGGTCCAGGATGATAAAGGCGTTATCGTAACCGATCCGTTCGGCATGCCCCCTGAGGACCCGGTGGGCAAGGGAGTGGAAAGTACCCCCCGAGACAAAGCGGCACCGGGGATCGGCCAGCCCGGCAGCGCGTTCCAGCATCTCCTGCGAGGCCTTTCTGGTGAAAGTGAGCAAAAGGATGGATTCCGGGTCCACACCCGTTTCCACCAGCCGGGCGACCCGATAGATCAGGGTGCGGGTCTTGCCGCTGCCCGCACCGGCAATAACCAGGACGGGACCTTCCAGGGTCGTCACCGCCTCCAGCTGGGCGGGGTTCAGCACCGAGGCGTAATCGATTTTATCAGGCATTTCCCATCCAATACGACAGGCCGATGAAGGAGAAAAAACCGGCCACGAAAAAAAACCCTTCCAATCGGCCGATCACGAATCCTGTTCTTGAAAAAATCCAGAGAAGCACGGTCAGAGCTGTCATAGCGGGAAATTCAAAGCGCATGAGGCCCGTGTCAACGGCCATGGGATTGAAAAGTCCGATCGCGCCGATGACCATGCATATGTTGAAGACATTGCTGCCCACAACGTTTCCCACCGAGATGTCGTGCTCCCCCTTGGCGCCGGCCACCACCGAGGTGGCCAGTTCCGGCAGGGATGTGCCCAGGGCCACGATGGAAAGGCCGATAAAGGTTTCGCTCAATCCCACCTGCCGGGCGATGAAAATGGCCGAGTTAACGACCAGGCTGGCGCCGGCCATGAGTCCCCCCATTCCCGCGAGGACCAGGAAAATCTGCCATGCAATTTTCTTTTTCTCCTTGATGACGTCCGCTTGGTCTTCGCCGGCGTTCTTGGCCGTGACAAGGCCCATGGCCAAAAAAGCGCCCAGTCCGCAGAGCAGTAATATGCCGTCCGTTTTTCCGATGTACCCGTCCGCGCATACCACCCAGAACGCAGCGGACGCAGCGAGCAGAAATGGAATTTCCCGGGTCAGCAACCCTTTGTCGACCACGAGGGGCCGCACCAGTGCGCTGCTGCCCAGCACCAGGCCGATGTTGGCCACATTGCTCCCCAGAATGTTGCCCAGCGACACGCCGCTTGAACCCTTGTAGGCCGCGACGATGCTTACCAGAAGTTCGGGGGCGGACGTGGCAAAGGCCACCACCGTGAGGCCCACGACGATGGGTCGGACGGACAGGGCGAAGGCCAGGGAGACCGCGCCCCTGACCATCCATTCCGAGCCCGCGTAAAGAAGAATTATCCCGAGTATAAGGAGGCAGGCATTCAAAACCATGTGCTGACGGCGCCTTTCTTGAACAGAAGATAGAGCAGCGGCACGAGGATCGAGAGCACCACGACGATCACCAGGATAACGGGGATCAGCAGCGCGAGAAATATCCTCAAATAGGATGTTCCGTGAATTTCGCGGAGGCCGATGACCTGCACGATCAACTGCCAGACGCTCCCGATCCATCCGCCCACAAAGGGGATCAGCCCCCATATCTGGGCCGCTTGAGCGTAGGCGATCACCCTGAACGTACCTTCAAAACCGTGTTGCCCTCCCCGTACCACCAGGAGAAGCAGATGCATGATACCGGCATATATGAACATGCCGGCCATCACAAAAAAGGGCATCCCCGCCATGACGACGATAAAGATTACGCCCATGGAGAGAGGCCCCGAAACATGCCAGCCCATGATGTCCCCTAGTCCGATCACGCCGACCGCGGCTATGATAAATTGCCAGAACAGGCCGAACATGCTGCCGATGGAACCGGTAAGGAGCCCGAAAGCGAGCGGATCGCGAAAGCCGGCGTCGTAAGACAGCCGGTTGAACAGTGCCTTGGGGGAAAACAGCACCACCTTGATGGTTTGAAAAATCCCGGACCAGAACCCCAGTTCATCGCGTTTTTCCCATGGCGCTCCCGTTCGGGCGAACGCATGAACGTCTTCACGGGTTTCGCGGCCGCGGTCGTCGGGCGCCGGCTCAAAAACAGGCAGCGCCCCCTCCGTTTCCGGGACGGAGAAGGCGAACCGCTGCCCGCACCTGGGGCAGATAGCCTGCCTCGCTTCCGGCGGGATGTCCTTATTGGGGACTTCTCTAGAGAAATTGCAGTGGGGGCAGGTCAGCTGTACGGTCATTTCTTGCTCTTTTCGTCTTCTTTCATCTGTCTGGCCAGGGATTTCTTTTCGGACCACCGTTTTATTCTTCCCAGGATGCCGTCCTCCGGGGAACGCTCCAGAAGTTCATCCCTGAACGCCATTCCATCCCGGGTGCCCAGGGCGGCCTGCATGCACGCCTTCCTGTCGGGACAATCGAAACATTGGGGAGGCACTTCGCGCAATCCCTGGTCGCCTAAGGGAAATACCTTTTCGAGAAGGCCGAAACAGTCTTTTTGGGGTTCGGTCATGGTTCCATGTTACCCGTTGCCGTCAATAGGATTTTGTCGCGGCACGGTAATCTTTCAGCGAAACGCGGCCACCCGTGAAAGGTCTCGATTCCAGGTGAAAATCGGCAGGAGTAGCGATACCATATCGGCTCCCTTTTGTAAAACACGGGAATGGACTGAAAAGAGAATGTCCAATAGCGAATATCAAACAAGGAATGTTGAAGGAATAAGAAAATTTAGAATTTTGGATTGAGAATTTAGAAATTTGCGAACTCAGGCATTGACATCATAATATTGCATTGGCATTTTTTTCTCCGACTTCCGACTTCCGACTTCCGACTTCCGACTTCCGACTTCCGACTTCCGACTTCCGACTT
>JAFDKD010000616.1 GCA_019307165.1 Deltaproteobacteria bacterium
CTATTTTGCCTGGGTGGAGGCCCCGGCCGTTTTCGCCGGTCTACACGGCCGTCTGTACGACCAGGCCGTGGACGTGCCCGGCTCCGTAACAGAGGCCGTGGGCGCTGCCGCGCGAGCCGCCGGTACGGTCGTCGTGCTGGGCGTCAACGAGCGGGACGGCGGCAGCCTTTACAATACCCAGCTCATATTTGACGCCGACGGGTCCCTGCTCGGAAAACGCCGTAAGATCATGCCCACGTTTCACGAGCGGATGATCTGGGGACGCGGCGACGGGAGCGGGCTGCGGGTGTTCGATACAGCCGTGGGAAGGGTAGGGGCGCTCATCTGCTGGGAGCACTACATGCCGCTCGCCCGTTACGCCCTCATGGTCGAAGGGGAGGAAATCCATTGCTCGCACTTTCCGGGTTCCATGTCCGGCAAGTCCATGTCAATGCAGATCGATGCGGCCATCCGCCATCACGCGGTGGAGTCGGGGGCCTTCGTGGTGAACGCCACCGGATGGCTTAGCGACGAGCAGCGAAATGAGATCGCGCCGGATCCCGCCATGCTGAAGTATCTGAAGGGCGGCATGTGTACGGCGATCGTCACCCCTTATGGCTCGTATGCGGCGGACCCGTTGCCCGACGGCGAAGGGATGGCCGTGGCTGAGATCGACCTCAAGGCCATTGTGCGCCAGAAAAGCTTGCTGGACAGCGTGGGACATTACGCCAGACCCGATATCCTGAGGCTCAAGATCGACCGGTCCCCCTGGTCCCTGACGGAAGAGATGTCCTCCGGTTTTGAGGAGAAAAAGGCGGACGGACCGGCTGGGGAGGGGGATGAAGCCGGATCCGGGTGAAGCCATTATGGAGAATGCGGGCGCCGGGAATGCTGGATTTAAGAAACTCATGTATGGTTACAACGGGCAACGCGTGGGGGCTAGCGCCGTCGCCCTTGGCATTGCTCATGGCGCCCACGATCTTGCCATCGACTGGATGAAAAGGCGTAAGGCTTTTGGCCTCAAACTCCTCTTGACTGCTTGGCCTGGCATGGGTATACTTTGGCTATACCAAAGGGGGTGCTCACATGCATACGAAGATTCAAAAATGGGGTAATAGCCAGGGCCTGCGTCTTGCCAAAAACGTGATAGAAGATGCTCGCCTTGGCGTTGGTGACGAGGTGGACGTTGCGGTACGGGACGGCATCATTATTATCAAGCCAATCAGGAAAATCCGCGGACGGTACCGTCTCGAGGACCTCGTGGCGCAAATTCCCGAAGACTACCACGCCAGCGAAGTCGATTGGGGGGAGCCGGTCGGTAAGGAGGCATGGTAGATGGCGGTCTATATCCCCGGACAAGGCGACATTATCGCCATCACTTTCGATCCCCAGTCCGGTCACGAACAGAAAGGGCGTCGGCCTGCGCTTGTCGTGAGCAAAGACTTGTTCAACCGTAGCACCGGCTTGGCCATTGTGTGTCCCCTGACGAACACGGAACGCGGGTTTCCTTTCCACGTACCTGTCCCGGAAAACAGCAGCTTGACGGGGTTTATCATGGTTGAGCAGGTAAAGTCGGTCGACTTCCGTACTCGTCGAGCGAAGCGCATCGAACGTGTCTCAGATGAAGTGCTGGCAAACGTGCTGTCGATATTAGATGCCTGCATCTACTAACCGGCCGACAGTGACACACGGCAACCCCTATACCATAAGCTCCAGGTCGCTCACCGGGTATGCCGCACAGCAATGGATATAACCGAAGCGGCGATCGGACTTGCGAAGACACACCCCAGGCGGTTGAAAGACCCGGCCGGAAACCAGCTTGACCCGGCACAGGCTGCATTCGCCGGACCGGCAACTGCTTGCCACGGCGATCCCGGCCCGTTCGAATGACACGATCAGGGGTTCCCCCGCCTTCGCTTCAATGGATTTATCTCCTTTCAACCGGACCGTGAACCGATCATGCGTCTTAACGTCCCCGGGCCATCCGGGCAGAAGCGCCACGTCTCGGGGCGGGCCCGGAACTTCGGCTTGAATCCGTTTTTTCGGAACACCCATCTTTTCAAGTTCCCCGAGACAGAACCGGACCATGGCCCGTGGACCGCAAAGGTAGAAGGTTTTGGCAGGGACGTCATCCAGCAACTCGCCCATAAGTTCTGCGGTAATAAACCCGCTTCGGCCGTCATAGCCCTCCGGCGGGCTTGAAATCACGTGATGAACGCTCAGGTTGCCGTGCCGCTCCGCCAGATCCGCCAGATCCCGTTTGAAGAGAATATCTTCCGGGTCATCGCTTCCATACACCAGGCAAATGCGTCGGGCCATGGCGCGGTCGGTGAATTCCCGGATCATGCTCATGAAGGGGGTGATGCCGGAGCCCCCGGCCAGAAATACCAGGTCATTTCCGTTTCCGACGGAAAGGCCTGCTTCAACGCCTTGACGGCCTCGGCCCGGTCAGCCCTGAGGGTTACATTGAGCTTGCCCGGAATCACGGCGCGGTAAAGGGTGTCTTCCTCGACAAACGCCACCTTGTCCATCACCCCCAGTTCCCCCAGGAGTTCCCGTAAAGGGCCGGGCGTATCCGGGCTTCCCAGACCGGAAAGCTGGTGCAGGGCCACCTCGAACTCGAACCGCCCCCGGACAAAGCTTGTGGCGCAGCCTCCCGGTACATTATGCCGTTCAAGCAGGAGCACGTTGATATTCTCCCGGACCAGACTGAGGGCGGCCGTGAGCCCGCCGTTTCCCGCCCCGATGATAACCACGTCATAATCAGACATTCACCCATCTCCTGTGAACTCTAAGCTCAAAGCTCTGAGCACGTGCGTGCACTAATTCTCCTATGGAAAAACAGGCCTTTAATTTTCAGCGGTTTTTGCCGCTTCCATTTCTTTGAGTTCTCTGCGGGCAAGCTTACCCACGGCCGTGCGCGGCAACTGCTCGATAAATTCCAGTTTCCGGGGCCATTTATACCCCGCCATTTCTTCCTTGGCCCAATCAATGATTTCCTGTTCGCTGATGTTGCCTTTGTAGCTGTCATGCAGGACGACAAACGCTTTTATGGTTTCACCGATCTGCGGATCCGGAATACCGACGACCCCGCACTCCAGGATAGCG
>JAFDKD010000617.1 GCA_019307165.1 Deltaproteobacteria bacterium
CCGTATTCCTCAATCAGGTCCAACACATAATCGAATCTGCCGAGGCCCGGACCCAGGTCGGTGCGCGGGCATTTAAACTCCTCGAAATAGGCCCGGGTCAGTCCCTCCATGATGCCGCCGGACGTATCCACGCTACGCAGGTAACTCCGGGTGCCGATGCAGGTGTCGTCCGTCACGATGTGTGCCCCTGCGCCTTCAATGAGTTCGTAAAATTTAGCATCATCGATGATGCACCCCCAGAACAGGATGCGCGGCAGCGTCGCATCGGTCCCGGGCCGCTGTTCCACTTCTTCTTTCACTTCCTTCAGCAGCGTGTTGAATTCTTCCGGCTGAATGATCATGCCCGCAACGAGCAGCTTGAACATCCGGGCGGCCGTGAGGGCAGGGTGCGGTGTCTTTCGCAACGCGTAAAGCTCCCCGACAAGCGCTCTGTTGTCATTGTACAGGCGGACGGTGTCTTCAATCTGCTCGTTCGAGATGGGTCGCCCGGTGTGTTTTTCCAGGCTTTCCTTGAACAACACCAGTTCCCTTCGGAAAAAATCGACGGACCAGGGCGTGGTCATGTGAGGCACGCTGAACAGATAATTGTAAGCGCTCGGCTTGTAGGTCTTCCAGATTCCGTAAATTCTCTGTGCGGAATCGCAACTGTGAGGGATGATCCTGCCTGTCAGGAAGTCTTGTCTGCCCTTCAGGTCCTGTTCAAAGCAGTTCCGGATATACGGGCACCCCAGGGGCTCGACATAGTTGTCCGATTCGGTGATGTCATCTCCCATCCGCCCCAGTATCCTGTATGGAATCATGCCTGCCGCCGTAATCAGTTCGGGAGGGGCGAAATAGCAGAGATATCCGATGACCTCCCTGCCGGTCTGCGCCAACTCCTTGCCGATCGCATGCCTGCGTTCGTAAATGTCATCTACTCTTTCAAGGCCGCGCTTAGTTTCGTTCGCCATTTTATATTTCCTTTTATTTATTGAGTCTCCCTATGCAACATGTAATCTGTCATTCTCCGCTCAAACGGGAAATTCAGGCCTCCGTTTGTCTGGATCCCCGCCTGCGCGGGGATGACTGGGGGGCGCGAGGATGACGGAAAAGATGTTTGAACCGGGGGCCACGGGGCGTAAGCGGAAGCCTTGGCCATGGCAGACGCCGGAAATGATATGTTTAATTGGAACTACGCCCGGATGTCCGATTTGTTTTGCGCCACGGACTCGATAAACGGTTCGATCTGGGATTTAAACCTGGAATCCGACCAGGCGCGGGGATCCGCCATGTCGCTTTCGAATATCAGGGCCGGGATGCCCAATTCCTCCAGAATGTTTCGATTGTGAATCTGTCCCCAACTTACGGCCCTGCAAGACCTTGTCCGATGCATCAATACGCCGTCTATGGCATAGTCCTCGACCGATTGCCGCAGAAAACGGCTTCCCACGCCCAGCATGATTCCCGGATCGCACAGTTCGGGGGTCGCCTCGGCGCCGCCCCGGTGATACCAGCAGGCCTTTTGCCAGATGCGCTGAGCCAGCCCTTCGACGGGGTCATCGAGATCCACGTCCACGGAAGGTCCCGGGTAGTAGCAGGTCTCGAACACACTGACAGCGCCCATGCCCTCCAGGTAATTGAAAATGCCCAGGTTGTACCAGGGCGGGATTCCCGAGAAGATCAAGCGGTATTTCTCGTCGGCGATGCCGCCCGTCCCCTGGTCCACGCGTTTTTTCACTTCATCGTGGAGTTTCCGGTAGAACTCCAGGGCCTCCTCCTTTCCCAGCATGTACAGCTGCGGGATGATGCAGGAGAAATAGTCCGTGGGGCCCATGGGGCAAGGGGCCGCCTTTCGCAGTTCCAGGGTGTCGTACCAGTACGCCAGGCTTTCCTGGGAGACCTGCATGATATGGCGGAACCTGTCAATATCCAGCTTCTTGCCGGTCTGCTTTTCGAGAAACGCGACCTGGGCGCGGAGGTCATCCCTGATCTGGGCTATGAAATGTTCGGCGATTCGTGGATCGTCAATGTCTGCGTCAAATGGCGGAGAAACCGGATCGGAGCTGAAAACCGGTAATTGGAGATACCGGGTGGCGATGGTCTGGAACCATTTGTAGCGCGGTTCGCAGAGAAAGGAGGAACCGAGCAGCATGATGGGGTTTCCCATTCCCTCCGCCAAAGGGGATTCCGCCGGCACCCGTCCCTCATCGACACTTTTTCGGCAATATCCTATGGTATTCATGACATAGGAGCACAGGTCGGGGGCAAATCCCTCGGCCTCGGCGGTTTCGATAAAATTAACCGCGACCAGTCTTGCCGAGCACAGGGTGCCGAAGTTTTCGGGCCATTCGGGCTCCAGGTCAAAGGCGAGCAGGAATTCCGTGGGCACCCCGTGCATGCACCATACGATGTTGTCTCTTTTTCCCGATCCCCTGTTATAAAACGACGGCAGCAGCGCCTTTGAGTTGTTGACGGTTTCCAATGAGCGCTTCGCCCTGGACATCTGACTGAAGGGTTTGGTCATTTGATACTCCTGTTCAGAATACGGATTCGTCTTGGTTACAATTAAGCCCACTACCTCTGGTGGTGGACCCGGACAGGTTTTATTGATCCGGGTAGTAAAGACCTGAATCTTTGCAAAATCCAGGAAAGAACTAGCTGTCCGACCCCGTCACCCGCTCCTTTTCCGCCTTGTCCCAGGAGCCCAGGGGCTGTAAATCGGGGATGACGGGGAGCCCTGACAGGGCGTCGGGCGACGATGCATCGCGGGTGACCACCACGTCCACCAGGGCCGGCGCGTGCTCAAACGCCCTTTGGTAAGCGCCTGCCAGGTCCGCGGGATCTTCCACCCGTTCGGCATAAAGGCCCAGGGCGCGGGCCAAGGCCGCGTGGTCGCAGTCGGGCAGTTCCGTGCCCACGATCCTGCTGTCGTATGTCTCGATCTGATCGTTTCGCTCGATGCTCCACGCGGCATTGTTGGCCACCACAAATACCACTCGTGCATTGTGGCGTTTGGCCGTGTCCAAATCCATGGCATTTAGCCCGAAGGCCCCGTCCCCCGTAACAACGACCACCTGTTTTTCCGGATGGGCCAGCGCT
>JAFDKD010000618.1 GCA_019307165.1 Deltaproteobacteria bacterium
AAGAATTATCATTCAACAATTTATCTTGACAGATTCGCTTTTTTAGGATCTGTTTTTAATGAGGTCTGTAGATTTTCATTTTTTGTCGGTGTAATGAGGCTCTAATGGAACGTTACTTCGCTTATGCTACACCTGCCGAATTCAATGGGAAAATGCTACGCCACAATAGCATGTTTTCTGTCTATTCTTTACCCCGCATTTCCGGAATACCCGCAATTTCCCCCTTTCCCCTTTCTGCTTCAGGTCGTCGGCCGGGCGAAGCTGTATTTTATTCAACATCAAGGAGGGTGCTGTGAAAAATTTAAAACGAAACATGATGGTATTGTTACAGGTTATTCTTCTTTTAATGTTTTGCTCGACGTCATGGTCGGTGGAGTTTCAGTCTGTCAGCCCGGGAGCTGTGGAGAAGTCACTTGAGAAGGAGAAAATTCCCCCGCGGACGCCGCTTCCCAAAATTACGGTTGAGTCGGTAAAAACAAAGGGCCTTAAGGGCGGAGAAGGGGTGACATTCGAGCTGAAATCCATTGTGTTTGAAGGCAATGCCGCCCTGCCTACCCAGGAGTTGAACCAGGCCGTTGAAGGGTATCTGGATGAGGTTATTGAAGTTAAAGATCTGGGGGAAGTCGCTGATACAGTGACCGCTTACTATATAAAGAACGGATATGTCCTCACCCGGGCTTATCTGCCGCCGCAGACCATAAGAGACGGCAGGGTGCTGATCCGGGTTCGCGAGGGCCGCTTGGGACGGGTGATCGTAAGAGGAAACGAGCGATACCGGAAAGAAATCATCCAAAACGTAGTAAAGGTGTTGAAAAAGAAGGGTGCGGTCAAAACAACCGATCTGGAAAGAGCCTTGTTGTTGTTGATGGATTACCCCGCCTTGACGGTAAAAGCCACACTGATTGCGGGTCAGGACCCGGGGACGACCGATATCATCGTGGATGTAACGGAAGGTCGTCTGTTGAGCGGAGGCCTGGATTACAATAATTTCGGTTCCGAATATGTTTCCCGGCACCGAATCGGCGGCAATCTTTCCCTGTACAACCCTTCGGGCAGGGGAGACGCCCTTAGTGCCCATTTCGACCTGGGATTTCAATCCGGTGACCTCTTATATGGCCGGGTGGAATACACCTACCCGGTGCTTTATCACGGCACCCGAATCGGTGCGGTCGTAAGCCGGTTGGATTACGAGGCCGGTAAAGAGCTTGAGAAATTGGAATATGAGGGCGATGCCACCACAATCGGGGCATGGGTCAGCCATCCGTTTATCCGAACCCGCAATATCAGCCTGTGGGGAGATTTCGGGATCGATTACAAAAACAACCAGACCGATACCATGGCACTGATGAAACTGGAGGATAAGACGGTGGTGGCCAGGTTGGGGGGCACCCTGGATTGGCTGGACAAGTATAACGGCCGGAACCTGTTCTCCGCCAAGGTCAGCCAGGGGTTGAATAGCGAAGACCTGGAACTGCGGCAGGATGCAGACAGCAAGTTCACCAAACTGGAGCTTCGATACAACCGGTTTCAGCGCCATATCTATGATTTAAATACCGTGATATCATTAGGCGCGCAGTGGAGTTCGGACCGTGTGCCGTCTTCTGAAATGCTACATCTCGGCGGCGCCGGCACGGTCCGGGGGTATGACCAGAGCGAGCATAGTGGTGATAAAGGCCTGTACGGGACATTTGAGGTTCGGGTTCCGGTATGGAAGAAAGACAAGCTGGATTGGGCGGTTTTAAACGATAAAGGCGGCGTGTTACAGGTTGCGGCGTTTTTGGATTACGGCACCATGCGGAAAAACAAGACCGATATCTCGGAAATTACGGATGCGGATTTAATGGGCATGGGTCTGGGGCTCCGCTTTGCCTTATCACCCTATTTTCAGGCCAAGGTGGATTGGGCAACGAACATCAGCGGTGATGATCCCATTGATGACGATGGGAAATGGTATATCCAGTTAAGTGCGTTTTATTAAAAATTAAGTGTTACGTGTTACGTTTTAAGTGAAAAAATTAAGCCGGTTTAACGGCTGACATGGAAAAGCAATTCGTCGTTTGACTTTTCATAAATACAGGAGGTTGTAAAATGGCCAGTTTAAGCAGACAGATCAGAAGAACCCAGATGAAGAGAGCTCGCAGGGCTAATGAAAAGGGAGCAAAATCCTTAGATAGGAGTCTTTTACGGCTGCAGAATATAGGCGTGGGCATCGGCGGCGCATTGGTGCTGCTGTCCGCACCGGCCATAGCACAGGCCGGTGACGGCTTTACCGTTTCGGTGGACGGTGACACCACGACCTACAATCAGACCGCCAATAAGGTCTATAACAGGGTCGACAGCTATAATATCGGGCTTGAAGAACACCATATCTATAGCCAGCCGTCCGTGGACGCGGTTTTTCTCCAGCGTGTGACAGGCCAGGACCCGTCTTCAATTCTGGGTCTGCTCACGGCCAACGGGCAGGTGTGGATTATGAACCCGAGTGGTGTACTGTTCGGTTCCGAAGCTAGGATCAATACCGCCGGGTTTATGGCCTCCTCCCTGGTCATGGCCGAAGATGATTTTTTCGCGGGTAGATACGAGCTTTCCCAGGAAGGCGACGGCGGATATGTCATCAACAAAGGCACCATAGACGTCAACAACGGCGGATATGCCATACTGGCAGGCGCATCTGTTATAAATGACGGCTACATCACCGCGGACGACGGTGAAGTGGTCCTTGCGGCAGGCCGCAAGATGGCCTTTGATTTTGACGGCGACGGCATGATCAACTATGCCGTGGACGAAGCCGTGGCGGCAAGTATCGTGGGCCCGGACGGAGCGGACTTAACCTCCGCCGTTCTGAATTCGGGTAGTATTTCAGGTTCAAGAGTATTAATGACGGCAAGCGCCGCCAGAAGTGTATTTGACGCGGTAGTAAACAACGAAGGCGTAGTAGAAGCCATATCCGTTTCCACCGAAGGCGGCGTGATCAGGCTGCTGGGCGGGGACGAAGGGGATGTGATCAACACCGGTACCTTGGATGCGTCCGGAGACGCGGGTGGCGGAGAAATTCAGATCTCCGGTGAGC
>JAFDKD010000080.1 GCA_019307165.1 Deltaproteobacteria bacterium
AAACGCCGCCACCTGGCGTTTTACCGCGGTCCTGATTTTTTCCAGGCGGCCGGTAATTCCGACAGTGCCCCCTTTGGTCCACGTGGTCGCCCCCCATATCTCTATGGGCTCCCGAAGAAGGTAGACATTCTCCTTTAGGGCAATGTGGATGGTGTAGATGTACTCGCCGGTCTCCGCGAGCTTCAGTACATTGGCATTCACGTAAACCTGGGGATTCCCGGAAGCCTTCAACCATTCCTTCCGGCTGAAAACGCGAATCCCGGCCCGCCGAAGCGCGGATATGGTGTCTTTCCGCAAAACGTCACGGGTCAGACCGTCCTTTTCAACAGCGGGGTCCAGTTTTTCAACCACTACGGAAACCCCCTTGAGTCCGCGCAACGCACGGCGCCCGGATTCGGCCGATGCCGAGGCGGCCAGGAGGAATATCGAAAGCGCGACGGCCCCCATGGCGAATAAGCGATTGCGTTTGATGTTCATGCTGATCCTCCTTAGTTCCAACTAAACCCTCCATTAGGGATGGAGGGTTTAGTTGGAACTAAATTGTATGACAAATCGGCGTTGAGAGCAACCTCAGTTCTCCCCCGATCCACCATTAAGGCGCTATCTGCGGTAGCGATCACATGTCCGAAGCATGGCGGGATTGGGATTCGTTATGGTTTGAATTTGCTGTCATCGTTGTCGTGGTCGTTGTCGTAATCGCCGCAAGGCGCCCAACTCTCTCTGACGGCGTATTCGAGTGAAACCCGATAGACGTCAAGCTGCTCATGATCGAACTGCATGATCTCCTCGATTACGATTACGACAACGACCACTAACACCCCTTCGCTGAGCACGAGCGGTTGTTAACGCAATATTCACCCACTGAAAACCCGGAAGAGCCTTCCGGAAAAGGCCGATATTCTCTGCTTCTCATAACCATGCGTGTCTAAAGTTTGACCTTCTTTGTAAGTTGAGAGGGCACTGCTTAAACGGGGAGTCGTGTCTTGTAGGATAAAAAGAACCCCCGGCCCGCAAAGGAGGTGGAAATTGGCCGAGGGTTCACAAGGAGGAAAAGGGGTGTGGAATAAATCCACTTTCCTGTAGTCATATATTAACCATGAAATGAGGGGAATCAACCGCACGAGAAGATGTGCCGGTTTGACGGAGCGGAACGGACATCAAAAAAAAGCAGATCATCTTGACAACATATCCGTCTAAAAATGTCATGAAAGGAGTTTGTCATGAAAAGATGGTTTGCTCCGGCGGCTGCCGCTCTTATGACGATTGTCGCCTCCTGCGCCGGGACGGCGCCGCAACAAGGACCCGAAACCGCGCCTCCGGCGACGCATCTCAACCGGTGGGTGGATGAGGTCCTTTCCCCTTACCTGGTCGAGCAGCTGGGCGGTCACCCGAAGTTCAAGGGCCGGCCTTTTCTTATCGTCCGCATGAAGGGTGATGACGTGCAGGCGGAAATCGACGATTTAACGGCACAGATTCGTGAAAAGGTCATCGATGCGCTGATGGCCCGCCCGGGAATCAACCTGGTGTGGCGGCCGGCGGTACAACCCTGGCGACACCATCGCACCCTGGAGGATGTCACGTGCGGCGATTATCGGAAGCTGCGGTTTTATGTGGGCATTGACACGGGGCTTACCAAGGTGGACCGCAGGCTTTACGTGAAAGTGCGCTGCCTCAACCTGAAAGAGGCGTCGTGGGTGTCGGGTTTCGGCATGTCATGGGAGGGAACTCCCGGCAGGGCGCAATTGGCGGCGCTCGATCGCGGCCACACCGATGAGTACCTCAGGGGACTTCGGCCTCTTCCTTTTACCGGGGACCAGCCGGACCTCCTGGCCGCATATTTGTCCCACAATCTCAGCTGTCTGTTCAAGCAGCGGGAGATGGACGAGATCGTGGTTCATGTGGACCGTAAGACCGCGCCGGAGACACCCTATTTCCAAACGGTATTCGACCTGACGGGCAACTATCTGGCCAGGTTTCGCGAGGTAAGGGTTACCGAGGACCCGGACCTGGCTAATACAAGGGTGCGAATGGAAGTCCATGCCATTCACGAAGGGCTCTACCAGGTCTGGGCGTCCGCCATGTATAAAGCGCAGGACCAGTTTGTGCCGGGCGCCGAGACCGAGGCGTACGCTGAATCGGCGCCGGGCGCGGCGGCGGTCGAGTCCCCTCCCGGGCCGATTCGGGTTTCGACCGGCGCGCGGCGGACGCCCCTCCCGGCTCTTCCCCTCATCTCCGCGTTCAACCTGGTAACCCCCCTGAGCCAGGCCTATTGCGGAACGGAAACACCCTGGCGCGGGGGCGAGCGATACCTGCCCGAGGGCCATCATCTTCCCGCCGGGGGCTGCATCGCCGTTGAGACGGCGCTCAACCGACCGGGCCGCATCTACCTGATCGGCCAGGACGGCCGGTCCCAACTGACCCGCCTGTACCCGTCTTCATGCGAGGCATTCAAGCGGATGCGGCGGCTTCTCTATCCCGGAGAGTCGCTTCGGTTTCCGCCGGCGTTCGGCCAAACCCAATCCCTTATTCTCGAAGAACAACCGGGGACCGAGCGGGTCTATGCCGTGGCCGTAACCGATGCCCGTATGGCCGAGCGCTTCGAGCAGGACCTCCGGGGGTTCCAGGGCCTGTGCGCCGTGGGCGAGAAAACCCCCGGCAGGGAACTCGGCATCGAATCCGATTCCGGAGACCCGGTCATCCTATGGCAGGCATACCTTGACAACATGGCAAGGGAGAGCCACGGCACTTTCGAATGGCAGGTGAGGGCGTTTCAGCACGATCCCCCGGGGATATGAAGAATAAGGAATGCTGAGGGCCGGATTTCAGGGGCGCTTCGGAGCGACAATATTCTTGACTTTGCCCCTCAGTTCCTATAGTCAGGGAGACAAAGCATGTAGCCTGCGGTACGAAGCCGCAGTATTATTACTCAGGCAAGCGAAGAAACTAAAATCCAACGATTAGAGCCAAGAAGACTTGAAAGGGTAGAAACCCAATAAAGTTTCTTGGCTTTTTTGTGCCCGAAAGCAAAGAAAGATTTAATGCTTCATTAAATTTAAAAAATATGACTGAAGAAATAAAAATCCTGTTAATTACTGCCGCCTCCGTTGGATTTTTCCATACGCTTCTGGGGCCTGATCATTATCTGCCGTTTATTGTCATGTCGAAAGCCCGGAAATGGTCGGTGGGCAAGACCATATGGCTCACGATCTTATGCGGGATAGGTCACGTCGGAAGTTCTGTTGTTATCGGTTCAATCGGAATCGGCGTGGGGATCGGCGTTTCAAAGCTGGAAGTTTTTGAAGGGGTCCGCGGGAGCCTTGCGGCCTGGATGTTTGTTGTTTTCGGGCTCAGTTATTTCCTGTGGGGATTGTTCCGTGCGCGGATTTGGCATGGTATTTTTGGGTCTCTGATCAACAGGCTGTATTCAGGTTCTCTCAATAAAGTGGAAAGAATTAATTGCTTGAAGCGAACTCAGGAGGGAAACAATGGAAATAAGTGCAGTAAAACTGATCTATTTTTCACCTACGCAGACATCGAAGACGATTCTGGAGGCCATTGCCGGGGGCATGGGAATCGGGGCGGTGTCCCACATTGACCTGACGCCGCCCGATGCGGCAACCCGGGACTTTGGTGAATTGACGGATGAACCGGCCGTTATCGGTGTGCCGGTTTACGGCGGGCGGGTGCCCGTAGATGCCAAGGAAAGACTGAAACGGTTAAAGGCCGACAAAACACCGGCGGTGCTTGTGGTCTTATACGGGAACAGGGCCTTTGAAGACGCGCTTCTGGAACTGAAAAACCTGGCCCTTGAGGCGGGATTTATCCCTGTGGCAGGAGCGGCCTTCATCGGCGAGCATTCCTTTTCCAGCGCGGGAATGCCCATCGCTGAAGGCCGGCCCGACGCGGACGATATGGCGAAGGCCGGGGATTTTGGAAAGGCGGTTATTGAAAAAATACGCGGCTTGAAACAAATAAACGATGTGCCGGCTTTGCAGGTGCCCGGCGACGACCCGCATCGCGAACGAAACAAACCGGCTGATATTTCACCGAGCACCGATGAAGACGTGTGCGTGTTGTGCGGGACCTGCGCTTCGGTCTGCCCGACCGAGGCCGTGACCGTGGACGAAATCGTAACCACCAAGGGGCTTGAGTGCATCTTGTGTTGCGCCTGCGTCAAAAACTGCCCCACCGGGGCTCGCGTCATGAATGCGCCGCCCATCATGAAGATCGCGGAGTGGTTAAGCACCAATTTTAAGGAACGAAAAGAGCCTGACATTTTTATTTAGTGGAAACCGGTTTATTCCGGTAAGGGGGCGCCTTACTCGCCGACGAGCAACGCACGTCGCCACGCAGGCGACGCGAGGCAAGACAAGGACACCGGTGGAAAGCAGCAGGGACAAACATGCAACTGTTGTGTGATTTCAAAGCATTGGATGATTTGGCAGCTGCGATTGCACAACAACACAATGAAAAGGAGGATTATCATGTTTTGTTTTCAATGTCAGGAAACGGCCAAGAACACCGGCTGCACCGTCAGGGGCGTATGCGGCAAGCCGGAAGAAACCGCCAACCTTCAGGACCTGTTGATTTTCGTACTCAGAGGAATCTCGGTTTACGGTGAAAAGCTCAAGGAACTGGGTGCTGCGGACCGTACAAACGACGATTTCATCGCCCAGGGCCTGTTTGCCACCATCACCAACGCCAACTGGGACGATGCACGCTTTACAGCCATGATCCAAGAGGGCCTTAAACGGCGGGACCAGATCAGGTCCAAGTTTCTGGCCGCTTACAAGGAGAAAAACAGCCGTGATTTCGACGGAGCGCTGCCCGAAGCCGCCACCTGGTCCGCCGGCGATTCAGCCGTTTTCATGGAAAAGGCCAAATCTGTGGGCGTGCTGGCCACGGAAAATGAAGATGTCCGTTCGTTGCGTGAGCTTTTAATCATCGGCCTGAAAGGGGTCGCCGCTTATGCCGACCATGCCGCCATCCTGGGATTTCAAAAAGATGAAATCAACGACTTCATCATGGAGGCCCTGGCCTCCACCACAAAAGACTTGACGGTTGAGGAGATGGTTGCGCTGGTCATGAAAGCCGGGGAAACGGCCGTCTCGACCATGGCCCTGCTGGACCAGGCCAATACAACGGCCTACGGCAATCCGGAAATCACTGAAGTAAACATCGGCGTGGGAAAAAATCCAGGGATTCTGATCACCGGCCACGACCTCAAAGACATGGAAGAACTGCTCAAGCAGACCGAGGGCACGGGCGTCGATGTATACACTCATGGCGAGATGCTGCCGGCCAACTGCTATCCGGCCTTTAAAAAATACGACCATTTTGTGGGTAACTACGGCGGTTCCTGGTGGCACCAGAACAAGGAGTTCGAGTCTTTCAACGGGCCGATTTTGCTGACCACCAACTGCCTGGTGCCCCTGAAAAAGAACAATACCTACCTTGACAGGCTCTTTACCACCGGTGTGGTCGGTTATGAAGGCGCCATGCACATCGCCGACCGGCCTGAAGGAGGCGCCAAGGATTTTTCAGCCATCATCGAAAAGGCCAAAACCTGTATGCCCCCCACCGAAATAGAAACCGGCGCCATCGTCGGCGGATTCGCGCACAACCAGGTACTGGCCTTGGCCGATAAGGTGGTGGATGCTGTGAAGTCCGGAGCCATCAAGCGTTTCGTGGTCATGGCCGGTTGCGACGGCCGTCAGAAAACAAGGAGCTACTATACCGAAGTGGCCGAGAACCTGCCCAAGGACACGGTGATCCTCACCGCAGGGTGTGCCAAATATCGCTACAATAAGCTGGCTCTGGGCGACATCGGCGGCATTCCCAGGGTTCTCGACGCCGGCCAATGCAATGACTCCTATTCCCTGGTCGTGATTGCCCTGAAACTGAAAGAGGTGTTTGGCCTGGAAGACATTAACGACCTGCCGGTTTCCTACGACATCGCCTGGTACGAACAAAAGGCGGTGGCAGTGCTCCTGGCCCTGCTGTTTCTGGGCGTCAAGGGTATCCGCCTGGGACCGACGCTGCCAGCCTTCCTGTCCCCCAACGTGGTCAAGGTGTTAGTAGAAAAGTTTGATATCAAGCCTATTGGCACCGTTGAAGAAGATATTGCGGCCATGATGGCCGGAAACTGAGCACATAGATTCCCCGGATAAACCCGGGGGAATCTATTTAACTCCCATATCTCATGCAATAAAATATGAATCAATCCATTATCGTTTCTGTAAATCAATTAACAAAACTCTATGGGAAAGTCCTTGGGGTGAAGGATTTGAATTTCTCAGTTTCGCAAGGTGAGATTTTTGGATTTCTTGGTCCTAACGGGGCTGGAAAAACCACCACCATTCGAATGCTTCTGGATTTACTGCGTCCATCCTTTGGACAAATCAAAATCTTTGGGAAAGAAATTTAGTGAAGCAAAAGGACCTGTATTATGAATACCTGGTTGAAGGTGATATGAAACCATTATTGCAGAAATTATCATCCTTACCAATAGATGATTTGACATTCCCTGAACCTGATCTGGAAGAAGTTTTCATGTCGTACTATCGTAAGGAAGAGTAAGTATGGCCTATTTCTATTTCATCTGGAAATTTCACCGGAGCCTTTTGATATTCAGTGCCGTAGTTATTTCAGCATTTCAATTTCTGTTTATCAAATTGGTTAGCGCGATCGATTATTCCCCGATTACTTCCCTTTTGTTGGAAAAGTTACCAGAGAACGTGAAAGCCATGTTGGGTGAAGATTTTATTTCTACGCACACGGTAGAAGGCGCCGCCGCGTTTGGTTTGAACCATCCACTGGTGTTGGTAATTTTATGCATTTGCGCCATCATCATTCCGAGCCGACATATTGCCGGGGAGGCCGAAACCGGCACCCTGGAATTAGTCTTATCTTTTCCGGTTGCAAGAACCAGACTGCTATTGAACCTTTGGATATCGGCCCTTTCATTTTCATTTTTTATCATATTTTTTGCCGTATCCTCTTCCTTGTTATCAATTCATATATTTCACCAACTAACAGCTGGTTTGTTTGTGAAAATGATAACCATTGGATGCAATCTATGGTTATTATTTGTTTTTGTGATGAGTCTTTCTTTGCTCCTTTCTTCATTTGGAAAAGAAGGCAATAAAGTGGCCATTAGGATAGCGGGCATTACGCTGGTCTTTTACCTGTTGCATTATTTGAGTTCACTTTGGGATACAATTTCATTCACCAAACCGTTCAACTTCTTTGCTTATTACCAACCGGGAGACCTCATGAGCGGCAATCGCAGCTTTTCGCTTCATTTTGTGGTATTATTTTTACTAATTCTAATATGTTTACTTATCAGCCTTTTCCAATTTAATCGAAGAGATATTCCGGGGTAAATTGATGATTTCTGAGATCAATCCAGATGGTGCAAATATCATCCATCTTAAAATCTTGTGATATGTCTGTCAGATCCAAACTTGGCGCAGATTACTACCTGCCCCCTCCCGCCTACCCCCTGCCACCAAGACCGGAGAACAAAGGGCGTGAGAGGCACCCGGTTCTCAACCCGCGTGGGCAAAATTTGATCGCCGCGGCCTATGGTTGCCTTTGACTAATCCTGCCACTTTGGCGGCCTTTTCTCCACAAAGGCGGCAAGGCCCTCCCGGGCATCCGGGGTCTCCACCAGGGCGGACATGGTTTCCGCGGCATGTTCAATATCACGGCGGTAATGCAGATCATTGGCGCGCATGAAGGCGGCGCGGCCGATGGCCATGATAATGGGCGATTTTTCCGTGAACGTCCGCGCCAGGCGCCGGGCTTCGGGTATGACCTCATCATCCGGCACCAATTTGTTTAGCAGGCCCATTTCATAAGCTGCCTCGGCGCTGAACTGGTCGCCGGAAAACAGTAATTCAAAGGCCGTGTGCCGGCCAACTATGCGCGGCAGGTGGGTGAAGTGCAGACCCGGGATCAGACCGACATTCACCTCCGGATAGCCGAAGCTGGCGCCATGGCCGCCGATTATCATGTCACAGGAAACCGCAAGGGTCATGCCGCCGGCCCGTGTCGCTCCACGCACCGCTGCTATGGAGGGTTTGCCCAGGCGGTATTGCACATCGTAGAGTTCCAGATAAAGCTTATTGAGGAATTTACGCATGTCCAGGCTTGTAGCGCCTTTCAGCACGCTCAAATCGAGGCCGGCGCAGAACGCCTTTTCATGGGCGCTTTTCAAGATCACGGCGCGCGCCTTTTTATCTTCTCCCGCCTGGCGCATGGCGGTCACCACATCTTCGATCAGTTCCAGATCAATGGCGTTGACCGGCGGGCGATCCATGGTGATCTCGGCAACAGCGTCAATGACTTCGTAATGTACGTAGCGAAATTTGGGCATGAAATATCCTTAGGCCTGGGAACTGGAATGACGGATCAAAGAATAGGAACTTGCTTTTGATATCGAAATGTATGACACGAAGCCACTTGTGCGTCAATCTGAAAAAACCACCTGATTTCCAATGGCTTCACGGGGAATAGTGCGGGGAGTGAATTATTGTGAGGAATAAAAAAGGACTCAGATATTGATCTAAGTCCTTGATTTTATTAATGGCGGGCGATGCGCGACTCGAACGCGTGACCTCTGGTTCCGGAGACGAATTAAGGGGCCAATGATTTCAGCGGGTTACAGTAATTTCAAGCGGTTAGGGTGCCAGATAGTGCTCGATCATATCGAATCGTAATGGCGATTTGCACCC
>JAFDKD010000619.1 GCA_019307165.1 Deltaproteobacteria bacterium
GGATGGATCAAACACCGCCCTCCCCTCATTCTTGTACACCCTGCGGCAGTCGCAGCATGCGTCGAACCGGATGCCGAAGCCGCCGAGGCTCATGGCCCCGGCCTCAAATGCCGCACGGACCGGCGCCTGCGGCAATCCGTCGCTCAACCCCCTGAACATCCGCAGCATCAGCGGGAGCGCTTCCGGCTCGGCCATATTTTCGGGGAACAGGACCTCGGCCAGTTCCACCATATAGCTGGCCAGGGAAAGCGCGGAAAAATCGTTCCGCAACCCGGAGAACGGCTCCAGCAATCTGCATGAGTGCAGAAAACAGGGCCTCCCGTTCTTTTTTGTTTCGTATTCAAGTCGGACCAGGCAAAACAACTCAAGGCAGTTTGCGAACCGTTTACGGCTCCTTCTGGCCCCTTTGGCTACGCCTTTGAGACGCCCGGCTTTCTCGGTGAGAAAACTCACAAAGAGATCTGATTCACCGAACTCCCAGGTCCGCAGGATAATGGCGTCGGATTCGAGGTGAGACATGTTGTAAATGGCACCAGGCTGAGGTTAAGGCCGAGGTTGAGAAACAATTATTGCTTTAAATTTCCCTTTTCTCAACCTTAACCTGAACCTCAACCTGGTGAAGTTGAAATAAAACGGGGCCAGGCCCTGCCGCCGGCTGAGGCCTGCCCCCTTCGGTTATTTGCATAATCGTGAATTTTCCCTAACAACGATCAGGGCAATTCAGCTTTAAAAGGCAGAACTTTGACAACACCGTCGGCCGCGAACGTAAACGCCCCTTCATGTACCATGACCGGGACCGACATATCGGGTACGCCCGTCCACCATCGTTCCAGGGCCTGCCACGGGTTCCAGCCCTTGGCCTTCAACTTGTAGCCGCCGGTGACCAGAAGGCTGAGCAAGGCCGATCGGGCCGTGATCATGGTGGTGGCCCTCACGTAATCGGTCTTGCCCGCCGGAATCCAATAGGTGTCCTGATTGTTCACGGTTACCACGTCGAATTCCCTGTCAAAACTTACGGTAAATTGAAAGCCGTCCAGCATGACAGGATACGAATTGGGATTCTGAATGCTGAACAGAAACGTCATGGGCAGCGGGGCCCCTCGATCGCCCGGCTTTCCCTTGGTGGGTTTCACGCCTTTGGCATAGTACCAGTACCCGTCATACTGAGGCACCATGAATTCCTCCAGTGCAATCACCGGATTTTTGAAATTCTCCGAAGTGGGCTTCTGCATGCCGGCGCAGGACATCAAGACGATTCCCAGGCCGAATATGAGCACGGTCATCAAAACCAGCTTTTTGTTCATCGTAGAACCTCCGTTTTTGGGATCCGCGGAAGGAGCGGCCGGTACGTTCACCGTGCCTTCCGGATAGGAATAGGTTTCCGACATCCGGAGAACTTCAGGAACGGTTTCCTACCAGCCGAGCCATTCCTTGGCCCACTTTTCCGGCCAGCGTTCTTTCAGATCGATCCGTGCCACTTCCTGAAACTTCCCGTCTTTCCATTCCTGAACGAGGCACCCGGTCGTGGGTCTGTGGTCCTTGGCCGTAAAGGTAATGGGTGACGCGCCAAGTCCGATATCGAAATTTTTCATGGTCTCAAAGCCCTTGGTCATGATCCCGTGACCGCTGAGGTCCCCGGCCTTGTCGGTCCGCGTCAGGGCCTCCCAGGTGATGAAAGCGTCTCCCCAGGCCTGGATGGTCCGGATGAGCCGTTTGCCCTGGGGCACGCCGGGATTGTATTTCTTGGCCGAGGCCACGACGATGTCCATGTTCTTGTAGTCCTGCCCGTAAAAGGCGCACGGCGTGGCCCCCATAATCACCATGTTTTCCATCGCTTCACCTCCCAAGCGTGGCAGATTTTCATCAAAGCCCCAGTTGTTGACGATGTGATCCGCCTTCAGCCCCAGGGCATAGGCATCCCTGATGGTCGCGGATACCGACATGGTGGTGTTGCCGTGCCACAACAGATCGGGCTTGAATTTCTTGAGGGCCATGATCTGGCTCTTGGTGTCCAGGGCAAAGAGGGTCACGCTCACGTCCCGGCCGACATCGAAGCCCAGCATTTTGGCCTGGTCCTTTATGGCCTTGATGGGCGCGCTGCAGTAGGGATGCGCGAAATGGTAGCTGCATGCGAATCTGGGTTTTCTCTTGCCGTAATCCGGATGCTTGGGCCATTTCTTGTCGAACCATGCGGTAATGCAGGCCCTGGCATTGGTGGAATAGTCGGATGAGAAAAAGAGGTTGTAACGGCTCTTTTTGGGATCCGTCAGGTGAGCGGAATAGGAAGCGGACACATAGGGGAGCTTGTCCTTGTTGACCGTGGGCGAGAGGGCCTCCGTGTCGCCGGTCCCCCACCCCATGATAGCGACACTTTTCAGTCTTTTCAGAAGCTTGTACTTTGTGATGGCCTCGGGGATACGATAGCCGTAGTCGAACCAGGTATACTTGACCTTCTTTCCGTTTATGCCGCCCTGGGAGTTGATGTACTTCCAGGCCTCGGCCATGCCCAAGGCATAGTCCTTTCCCACGTCCGACGTAGCGCCGGTGGTGTCCATGATACCGCCGATCCTTATCTCCTTGGCTACTGCTGCGGTTGAAAAGCCCATCAGGAAGACCACTGCCGGAACCGAAACCAGAATTTTTAAAAACGTGCCATTTTTCATCGGTTACTCCCCTTTGCTTTTGCGAACGCTGTTACCTTCTTCCCTGCCTTTTGCCTTAAAAAAACGGTCCCGAAAACGGCCACCTCCTTTCCCGTCGATTCTTGATCAAAAGGAAGGTAACGAACCCGGATTCATATCTGGTCTTTGAATACCGGTGAAGGTTGAGTTTAAAGGTAAAGATCCGGGTCCTATGGACCCGCGGGTCCATAGGACCCGGCTTTGAGGCCGCCCCCTATACATTGAATATTGAACATTGAGTTATTGAAGATTTATGGATGAGCGAAGCTCCTCCACCACTTTAGCTCACTTTAGCTCACTCATAACTCTAGCTCACTTCATGGTCCGCATTTCCGGTATGGCATAGCCGGAAAACTCTGACCCCCGCTACACGGGATCTTCGACT
>JAFDKD010000620.1 GCA_019307165.1 Deltaproteobacteria bacterium
CACGGCGTAGCTGCGAAGCAGCGAAGACGGGACACCTGTCGAAGATCCCGCCGTAGTTGGGCGGGGAAACCTTATTCCCGCATTGGCATAGCCAGAAAACTCTGACCCCCGCTGCACGGGATCTTCGACTGGCCAGAGGACCAGGTTTTGCAGATGGAATAAATATCACCAGGAGGTTTTGCCATGGAAAAGACACAATATTCAGTTCCGAATATATCGTGCGGCCACTGCGTGATGGCCATCAAACGGGAATTGAGCGAACTCGAAGGTGTGTCCGCCGTTAAAGGGGACGCGACCCTCAAAAGCGTTGTGGTCGAGTGGGAAGCGCCCGCCACCGACGAGAAGATCAAGAACACGCTCAAAAAAATCAATTATCCGGCGACCGACTAAAGGGGCCTGAGATGGCTGATCAGCATCGAGAGATCGAACGCGCGGGATTCGGAGTTACCACGGCATCGATCGACATACCTGTTACGGGAATGACCTGCACCAACTGCGCGGCCAATGTTGAAAGGGCCCTGAACGGCAAGGTTCCCGGGGTGATCGGCGCGACCGTCAATTTCGCGACTGAAAAGGCGCATGTGGAATTCCTGCCCGGCGCCGCATCGATCGATGACATGATTTCCGCCATCGAAAAGGCGGGCTTCGGCGCGGTTCGCCCCGATGAGACGGGATCGGGGGAAGACGCGGAACTGGAAGCGCGCAGGCGTGAGATCCGGGACCAGACGCGAAAGTTTCTCGTCGGCGTCTTTTTTGCCTTTCCCCTGTTCATGCTCAGCATGGGCCGGGACTTCGGTTTGCTGGGGCCCTGGAGCCATTCCGCCTGGGTCAACTGGCTGTTTCTGGCGCTGGCAACGCCTGTCCAGTTCTATACGGGATGGGATTATTATGTGGGTGGGTGGAAAAGCATCCGGAACGGCAGCGCCAACATGGACGTGCTGGTGGCCATGGGTTCGTCGGTGGCCTACCTGTATTCCCTGGCGGTGATATTTTTCGCCGGACCGGGCCAACATGTGTATTTTGAAACATCGGCGCTCATCATCACCCTGATCAAACTGGGGAAGATGCTGGAATCCCGCACCAAGGGACGCACCGGGGGCGCCATCCGCAAGCTCATGAGCCTCAGGCCCAAGACGGCCACCATCATGAGAGGAGATGAACCGGTGGCGGTGCCCATGGCCCAGGTCAGGGTCGGGGACCGGGTCATGCTTCGCCCCGGCGAGAGCGTTCCGGTGGACGGGGTGATCGTGGCGGGCATGTCCAGTGTGGACGAATCCATGCTGACCGGCGAGCCCATCCCCGTGGACAAGGGCCCCGGCGACACGGTGGCCGGCGGAACCATCAACGGCGAAGGCATGCTCACCTACGAAGCCACACGCCTGGGGAAAGATTCGGCAATCGCTCGGATTATCCGGATGGTGGAACACGCCCAGGGGAGCAAGGCGCCCATACAGGCGCTGGCTGACCGGGTGGCGGCGGTTTTCGTTCCAGGGGTGATCGGGATTGCCGCGGCGACGTTCATCCTGTGGTGGTTGGCTGGGGGAGCGTTCGTACCGGCCATGATTCGCATGGTGGCCGTGCTGGTTATTGCCTGCCCCTGCGCCCTGGGATTGGCCACGCCCACCGCCATCATGGTGGGCACCGGCAAGGGAGCTGAAAAGGGTATCCTGTTCAAAAACAGCGAGGCCCTGGAAATCGCGGCGCAACTCGACACCATCGTATTTGACAAAACCGGCACCCTGACCCTGGGGAAACCGTCTGTCGTGGATATCGTGCCCCTGGGGCCTCATTACGGAAACGGCAATGACCTCCTCGGCGCGGCGGCTTCCGCGGAAACGGGGTCCGAGCATCCCATCGGAAAGGCCATTGTCCGCGAGGCAAGGGATCGCGGCCTGATGCTGCATAAACCCGTTGAATTTAAAGCCTCCGGCGGGTCGGGGGTTCAGGCGGTGGTGAATGAAAAAACCATCCTGGTAGGCCGGCCGGAATGGCTCCAGGGGCGGACCTTTAAGCCTTTGGCGGCGCTGCCCCGGATTCAAGCGCTGCAGAACGAAGGAAAAACGGTCGTTGCCGTGGCGGCGGACGGCGACATCGCCGGGCTCATCGGACTGGCCGATACGGTAAGGCCGGAATCGGGCGATGCCGTGAATCGGCTTCATCGCATGCACATGAAGGTGGCTATGATGACCGGGGACAACGCCCAGGCCGCGGGCGCCATCGCAGCCCGGCTCGGCATCGACCGTGTGGCGTCCGAGGTAAGGCCTGAGGAAAAATCGGCCAAAATCCGCGAGTTTCAGGCCGCCGGAAACCGGGTGGGCATGGTCGGGGACGGGATCAACGACGCTCCCGCCCTGGCCCAGGCCGATGTAGGCATCGCTATCGGGACGGGAACGGATGTGGCCATTGAGTCCGGAGACGTCATCCTGGCGGGCGGCGAAGTCACGGGCGTTCCCAAAGTGATTGAACTGAGCAGGGCCACCATGCGGACCGTCAAGCAAAATCTGTTCTGGGCCTTTTTTTACAATGCCGTCCTCATTCCGGTGGCCGCCGGCGCGCTCTATCCGTTTGAATCGCTACCCGCCATGCTGCGCCAGCTCCACCCCATTCTGGCCGCACTGGCCATGGCATTGAGCAGCCTCACGGTGGTGAGCAACAGCCTTCGGCTTCGCAGGCGCCGGATCAATGAAAAATCCAGGCCCCGCGGCCGGAATTTTTAGTGAAGAGAAAATTTGTCGGTTTTTGACGTAGGTCAACGCACTGCGCACCGTTTTCATGAATAATGAGGGACAATAACAGCACATTGAGATAAAGATCCGGGTCCATAGGACCCGCGGGTCCTATGGACCCGGCTTTGATGCCGCCCCCATAGGGGGCCTTGCAACAACCAAGTCCTGTAAGTGATGCACCCATTAGGTGTCGGGTGTCCCCGCCCAACAACGGCGGGATCTTCGACAGGTGTCAGGAAAGGATTTGTTTTAAGCAAACGCTGGAAAATCAAGTGGGGGCAATTTCAGCAACACACAGCGGCGTCGAAGTCTATTATTCCTACTGACACCTGAACACTGA
>JAFDKD010000621.1 GCA_019307165.1 Deltaproteobacteria bacterium
AATAACAAACATAGAGCTTGATGTTTCAAGATAGATCGCTTAGGCTGCGGCCATGAAGTTTATCGACAGAAAAACGGATCGGGCCACATTAACCAAGCTCATGTCCATATTTCCCGTCACGGCGATTCTTGGCCCCCGGCAGTGCGGGAAAACGACGCTGGCTCGAACGCTCGCCGCCGATTTCTATTTCGATCTGGAAAATCCCCAGGATCTTGCCCGTCTGGAACAGCCTCAGCTCGCACTGGAAGACCTGACGGGACTCATCGTCATCGACGAGATCCAGCGGTTGCCCGATCTTTTCCCGATCCTGCGCTACTTGGTGGATCAAGGAAAAAATCGTAAGTTCGTCATCCTGGGAAGCGCTTCTCGGGATTTGATCCGCCAGAGTTCGGAATCCCTGGCCGGGAGGATCGCCTATATTCAATTGGGCGGGTTCCGCCTCAGCGATATCGATCCCGGGGCCATCAAGCCCCTGTGGTGGCGCGGGGGATTGCCCCGATCCTTCCTGGCAGCGTCGGACAATGAAAGCCTGCTCTGGCGGAACCAATACGTGACGACCTTTCTGGAACGGGACATCCCCCAGTTGGGGATCACAATTCCCGCCCGGACGCTTCGCCGTTTCTGGACCATGCTGAGCCATTACCACGGAAATATCCTGAACTATGCGGAGCTGGGCCGTTCCTTCGGCGTTGCCGACATGACCGTCCGGAAATACTGCGATATTCTGGAAGGCACGTTCATGGTCCGCATCCTCCAACCCTGGTTTGTCAACATCGGAAAACGTCTGGTGAAGCGGCCGAAATTGTACCTGCGCGATTCCGGGCTGTTGCATGCCTTGCTGTCCATTGAAACGCCGGAGCAACTGCACGCTTCGCCCCGGCTCGGCGCCTCCTGGGAAGGTTTTGCCCTGGATTGCGTCTGCCGAACCCTGGGAAAGGAAGATGGGGATCTCTATTTCTGGCATACCCACGCCGGGGCGGAACTTGATCTTTTCTGGCAAGCGCGTGGACAAAACTGGGGGGTGGAATTCAAGTATGAAGACGCCCCCCGGTTGACCCGATCCATGAAGACGGCAGTTGAAGACCTTAAATTGGAGCGCCTGTGGGTCGTCTATCCTGGGAAAGCGGCCTATCGTCTCACTGAAAAGATCCAGGTGATCCCTCTCGCCGACGTCCGCGACACTTGGAACTACGGATAACTGAGAACATGGAGGTGCCATCGATCCATGAACGCCGGCCTCATCCAAATTAAATTAAAGCCAGGGAACGCAACGTGAGTGCTGAACGAATCAAGAGCTGGCCAACAAAGGAACGCCCGCGCGAACGACTTCTTGCCGAAGGCCCGGAACGGCTGACTGATGCCGATCTGCTCGCCATCATTCTACGCCTCGGATTAGGAACTTTCAGGCAAGGTGTTCAAGGGACGAACGCCTATGAGGCTGCCCTTGGGGTAGAAGGCGAGATCGGATGTAATTCTTTAACACAGCGAATTTTTTGCTTCTGATTGGGCGGACAAGTCAGGAGCAGTGAGTAAGACAAAAAAACAAGAAAGATAATAAGGCATTCGGGGGATAAGAGGCAGGACGAGAAAGAGTGCGGAGTTTGAGGAGAAAAAGTAATAATTTTGGTCAACGTCCCTTCGCGAATTAGAAGTGAAAGAAGTGGACAACGTGCCCTCAGATATGCGTGGTCAACAACATTCGAATTGCCGCCTATTGTTAAAAGCTAAGAGCGGACCTGACCCCTTTCTTTGACTGACCCCTTTCTTTGACCGGAAAAATTACAGACAAGGATCTAATATATGTTGATCCCAGAGAGCTGCCACCTGGGCGAAACCCATATCTTAAGGAAGGTGAAATTATTGTAGTTCGTAGCGGAGCGTACACCGGAGATTCCGCAATTATTCCAAAGCACTACGCTGGGGCGGCAACGGGATACGATATGGTGATAACTGTAACACAAGCCGAACCGAGGTTTCTGGCATATAGTCTTCTGAGCGACTATGTATTAAATTCACAAATTCTTTTACTGACGCTTCGAGCTGCACAGCCACATCTTAATGCACACGAATTGGGTGGAGTTAGGCTTTCATTGCCAGAGACAAGGGCGGAGCAAAGGGAAATCTGCGATTATCTTGATTTGAAATTGGCGGAATTGGCCCGCACCATAGAGAATATCGTGGCCCAAATCTCAACCCTGCAACAATACCGCAAATCCCTGATCCACGAATGCGTCACCGGCAAGCGGCGGATAACAGAAGATGATATGCAGGATCAATGATGACCCCAACAAAAAAGACAATTCAAATTCAAGCTCCCGATCTTGCCAGGGTTGAAGCAGCCTTGCTGCGGGCCGCTCAAAATGCCCGTAAAACGGCCAGGGCCACCCGGGCACCGCTTATCATTTATAAAAATGGAAAAATAAGGAGTAAGGATATACAATGAAGATATATCTTGACAACTGCTGTTTCAACCGGCCTTTTGACGACCAGAAGCAATTGCGGATTAAACTTGAGACAGAGGCCAAGCTGGATATTCAGGAAAGAATCATTCAAGGTAAACTTGAACTTGCATGGTCATACATCCTGGATTTTGAAAATGAAGCAAACCTGTTTGAACAAAGAAAGCTCGCTATCTCCGATTGGAAGGCCCACGCTTGCGTTGATACGGATTGGACAAACGAAATTCTGGAAACTGCGGAAAGGCTTGAGCGGATGGGGGTCAGAAATAAAGACGCGTTGCATCTGGCATGCGCCATCGTTATGGAATGCGACTATTTATTAACCACGGATGATCAATTTGTGAAAAAAACGTCAGGTGTCACTGAAATCAAGGTGGCCGACCCAGTCTCGTTTATCAGGGAGGACATAGAATGATCACTGATACTGAAATAAAAATCAAAGGATTTAAGGCGCTTGTCAATGCATTCGGCAAGGTTGACGCTGAAAGGTTTATCTCTCTTATAATGAGAGAGCCGTTTGATTATACAAAATGGCAGCAAAACCTTTGGGAAGACAAAACTATAACTCAGATAAGCCAGGCCGCTACAGAACTCCGCAGGAAA
>JAFDKD010000622.1 GCA_019307165.1 Deltaproteobacteria bacterium
AATCGAAGGTCTCAAGCCGGGCGAGCGCCAGGGCCATCAAGCGCAGGTCTTCAAGTTCCTCCTCCATTGCCTCATAGGCTTCCATGGAGAGAAGAACGGCTTTGGGTGCATTGTTTTTCAGGATGATCAGCTTTTCGACCTCCCCCTTTTCCAGTGCCTCCAGGGTTGCGGATGTCTTTTTCGAAAGCGCTGTCGCTGAAAGATAGTCCTTTGCGCGCATGATGTCTCCACTCTTTTATCGGATTATTTTATATATAATAATCCGATTATAATGCGCTGTCAATTGGAAAACTATAATCCTTGAAAATCCGCAGTTGACATGAGGATTTTCAAGGATTATAATGCCCCATGATCCCTCGTCCCCACGCTATAGAACGTATCGCCGCGGTTTTCCGCATTCACTCGGTCGCGGCCCTGCTCGGTCCCCGTCAGTGCGGTAAAACCACGCTTGCCGGGATGATCGCTGACCGGGAGCCGTGCACCTATTTTGACCTCGAACATCCGGTGGATGCCCGGCGCCTGTCCGAGCCCATGACGGCGCTGGAGGACCTGACGGGCCTGGTGGTCATCGACGAAGTTCAGCGGAAGCCCGAACTGTTTGAACTCCTGAGGATTCTGGTGGACCGGCCCGGACAGGCCGCCCGCTTTCTGCTGCTGGGGTCCGCCTCCCCTCAACTGGTCAGGAGCGTGTCCGAATCTCTTGCCGGCAGGATCGGCTTTATTGACCTTTCAGGCTTCGATCTCCGCGAAGTTGGAGTCGATCAGCGCACACCCCTCTGGATTCGCGGCGGCTTTCCCAGGTCTTTTCTCGCCCCTGACGACGAAGCCGGCATGGCCTGGCGGGAGGACTTTATCCGCACATTTCTCGAACGCGACATCCCCCAGCTCGGCATCACCGTCCCGCCGGAAACACTGAGGCGATTCTGGACCATGGTCGCCCACAATCACGGCCAGGTATGGAACGCGGCCCAGTTTGCCAGATCCCTCGGCGCGTCGGAAACCACAGCCCGGCGGTACCTGGATATCCTCTCAGGCGCTTACATGGTCAGGGTGCTTCCTCCCTGGTTCGAAAACATCCGCAAACGCCAAGTCAAGGCGCCCAAGGTGTATATCCGCGACAGCGGCATCTTCCACGCCCTGCTCCAGCTGCCCACGCTTCAGGACCTCCAAGGCCACCCCAAGCTCGGGGCATCATGGGAAGGATTTGCAGTGGAGCAGGTCATCGGCGCTTTGGACACCCGAGACGCCTATTTCTGGGCCACCCATGCCGGCGCCGAACTGGATCTTCTTGTCATGCACAAAGGCAAACGGTACGGATTCGAGTTTAAATACGCGGATGCCCCCGGCCCAACAAAATCCATGCGCATCGCCCTTCAGGATCTCTCCTTGGACCATTTGTACGTGATCTACCCCGGCAAGCAGGAATACGCGCTTGACCGCAACATCACCGTCATTCCCATCGAGTCGGTTCGGTTCTGCAGCTTCAAAGACGGGTCCGGGCGTCTTCATAGCCCACCATCTCATTACCGCCTTATTTTCGAGAAAAAATCAACAAAATGCCGAAGAAAGCCCCTCTTTCAAAGGGGGAAGCTGGATGGAAGCCCCCTTTGCAGCTCCAGCGGAGCGGGTGGTGAAACAATACCAAAAATAAGTTATTAAAACACCGGCTATTTTTCATCCAATTGAAAAATAGTCTTGACTATTTTTCAGTATTATGAATAATAGTCACCATGGAAAAGAGAAATATGTATTTGAAAATATGGGAAGATCTTGCGCTTGATAAAAACATGGTCTTCCTCGCCGGCCCGCGTCAGGCGGGCAAGACAACCCTTGCGCACTTGATATCGGGCGCTTTCACGAATCACCTCTATTTCAATTGGGATATCGCTGAACATAGGACTCGTTTGCTGGAAGACCCTGTTTTTTTCGAAGCCGTGGACCGCAAGGATTCGTCACCCCCGTTGATCGTATTTGATGAGATCCACAAATACAGGGACTGGAAAAATTACCTCAAGGGGATTTATGACCAGTTTCATGAAAGATATCGTTTTCTCGTCTCCGGAAGCGGAAGGCTCGACCTGTATCAAAAGGGAGGCGACTCCCTTGCCGGCCGCTATTTCATGTTTCATTTGTGGCCTTTCACCGTTTCCGAACTCGGGGAAAACAACAGGGGCATCCGGGACTTCCTGAATGATCCGTTAGCTATGAATATGGAGGGCGCCGACCGACTGAAAGAGATTTGGTCGGGGATCTCTAAAAGAAGCGGATTCCCGGAGCCTAATCTGTCCGGCCGGTTGACCACATACCGTCGGTGGTCCAACACCTATTCCCAGCAACTCATTCGCGAGGATATCCGAGACCTTACGGGAGTTAAATCCATTGTGGACATGGAGACCCTGTATTTTCTGCTGCCTTCCAAAACAGGAAGCCCGATCTCGGTACCTTCGCTGTCGCGTGATCTGAAAGTATCATACAACACTATTAACAGCTGGCTGTCGGTTTTTGAGCGCTTTTTCCTGACGTTCAGCATAACGCCATGGACCCGAAAGATCGCAAGGTCCATTCAAAAAGAACGCAAGTTCTATCTATGGGATACCCCCCGCATAAAAGAGCCCGGGGCCCGTTTTGAAAACATGGTGGCCCTTGAACTGTGGCGGGCGATAACGACGTGGAATGATTTGGGCCACGGGACATTTTCCCTTCATTTCATCAAAAATAAGGAGCGTCAAGAGGTCGATTTTCTGATTGCCGAGGGTGGCGAGCCCTTTCTTTTGATTGAAGCAAAACTCACGGACAACCAGCCATCGCCCGCGCTCAAGAAATTTCAGGGCATGCTGTCGATTCCGGCGGTTCAATTAATCGGCCAAAGCGACGGATACCGACTGCTTTCAAACGGAGATCAGTACATTCTCGTCGCCCCCGGCTATCAGTGGCTCTCCATGCTTCCGTGACAGGGATGAACGGCAAGACACAAAAATCTCTCACAGAGGCACAGAGCCCTCAGAGAAAAGATATAAAACAAGAAAGGATAAAATATTCATGCTGTATAACATCAGTTCGTCGAATCGGCATTCCGAATAGTTTGAAGGTTTTCATGGCTGAATCCCTCCGGTTGGTAGATCACTACTGCGCAATCTATTACAACTGCCATCTGAACTTTTCGTTGTCGTTGTCGTCGTCGTGATCGGGTTTTGAACGGCCTCCGGCTGACAAGTTGTCTGGCTATGATAAAACTGAAATCAGTTTCAAAGGAAGCCGTCTTTTCTCCTGTCCGCATGCAACACGTATTGTGACATTCCCGCGCCCGTCCTCCGTAGCAGGCTACTGCGGAGGGTGGACAGGCGGGAATCCAGTTCCCCGTTCGCCTGGATCCCGGCCTTCGCCGGGATGACGGGTTGTCGCATTGGCCCTAAATCCGCCATTTCCAAAGGTGTACTTTACTTTTCTATGCTGATACAAAGCCCAAAATTGTCGTTACCATGATGATCCATGTTTTTAAACGAACGCTTATACGGGGATGCTTGCGTCATCCCGGCGAAGGCCGGGATCCAGTCAAATGATGGTCTGATACAAGTCCTCCCAATCTGGATTACCACGCTCAATTAACTTCAATTTCCAGGCTCGTTTCAATTCCTTCAGCCGTTTTTCTCTTGTAATGGCGAATTCCATGGTCTCATGGATTTCGTACCAAACAAGCTGGTGGACGCCATAGCGTTTCGTGAATCCTCCTATTATGTTGTTTTTGTGTTCCCAGATTCGCTTGACGAGGTCTGATGTCACGCCAATATACAGGGTGCCATTTCTTTTCCTTGCCAATATGTATACTGCAGGTTGCTTACTCAATGCCATTCAACCTTGTTCTGGATCCCGGCCTCCGCCGGAATGACGAAGTGGATTGCCGCATTTGCTTCCCTTAGATGCCGATTTGTTGTTTCTATTCGACGATTTGATTAACCACACTCATCGCCATTTTGCCGTATTCCAGGCCGAACTCATCTGCTTTCTTCCGGTTCAGGATGATGTGGGAGCCTGCGGGGAGCTGTACTTTCTCATCAACGGGGCGGTTCAGAACAATTTCAGAGGTGAGGTCCGCGGCCTGGCGGCCGACGGTGGGGTTGTCCACGGAAACGATCAAGGCCGCGCCATACTCGGTAAATGCTTCGTGGTACGACAGGACCGGCTTCTTTTGCCTGTCGCATGCCTTGAATATCTGCATGATAACCGTTTTGTTGGATATGACAGTCGGGTCGGATATGAGCCACAGGGCATCCACCTCCGGCAGAAGCTCTTCCAGCGCTTCTATGGTGTACTTGGCGTTGGAAACGGTGTTTCCAACAATTTTCACGCCCATGCCTTTGCCTGCCTCAACCATGCTGTCAAGCCACTGACGGTTGATGTCGGGGCTGTACAATACGCCTA
>JAFDKD010000081.1 GCA_019307165.1 Deltaproteobacteria bacterium
ACGCCAGCTCAAGGCCAATGTCGAGCACAATCTGAAAGGCCGCCTGAAAACCATCGCCGCACCTACCCTGATCCTCGTGGGACAAGATGACCCACTGACGCCCCCGAAGCTGGCCACAGAATTACATTCGGAAATACCGCATTCCGAACTGGTGGTCTTGGAAAGCGGCGGTCACGGCCTTTATTGGGAGGTGCCCCACTTATTCAATCAAACCGTTCTGGATTTCTTAAACAGACACAGCTGAAAAAAATCGGGATATGTCCGTGGTTCCCGAACGGGCTATTTTCACGGGCCGTTGATATCATTAGGCTTATCCGACTTGCCGGGCAATGCCATCAGGGTCACCAGCGCGGTCGCGCACTGCGTTTGAACGCCATTCTTGAAAAAAAACACCTCCGACTTTCTGCTTGATTTTTTTTGAAAAATCGTTTATAATTTAGGTTGTCCATAATGGACAGGCCTTTTTGGGCCGGCGGTTTCCTTCTGAGAGAAAGATCCATTTGTCAAAGTGGCGACCTCCAGTATGGGACCATGAAAATTTCACGAAAGGAGGATGCACCATGGCTAATGGAACTGTAAAATGGTTTGACAGCGCAAAAGGCTACGGCTTTATTGAGCAAGAAGACGGCCCGGACGTGTTCGTTCATCATTCAGGAATCAATGCGACCGGTTTTAAGTCTCTCAATGAAGGTGATCAAGTTAGCTTTGACATCGAGCAGGGTCAAAAAGGTCCGGCGGCGACGAACGTCACCGTCATCTAACCCGTTTCACAATCTGAATTAAGGGCACTCTCTTCTCAACGAAGAGCGTGCTTTTTTTTAGCAGATGGAATCAACTTTACCATTTACCGGCAACGTCAGGGATGGACGGAAGGAAAGGGAGGGCAATATGACTGAATATGAAACCCTGGTTTTTGAAGAAAAGGACAGTGTGGCCTGGATCCGGATGAACCGACCCGATGAAATGAATGCGCTCAATCTGCCCATGGCCAGGGAACTCTGTCAGGCAACGGCCTACTGCACGGTGGAAAAAAGCATCCGCGCGGTGGTGCTGACCGGTACCGGCAAGGCCTTTTGCGCAGGCGGGGATGTCAAGGACATGGCCCGGGAACTCACCGAGACAGGCCGATCCGACCTGTTCCTGAGAGACCTGGCCCTTCACCTCCATTCATTTGTGGCGGAAGTGGCCAGGATGCCGAAACCGGTCATGGCCGCGGTAAACGGCACCGCGGCAGGGGCGGGCTTCAGCATGAGCCTTGCCTGCGACATGAGCATTGCCGTGGAAGGGGCCCGGTTCGTCATGGCCTATACCAACATCGGGCTGGTTCCTGACGGCAGTTCGACCTACTACTTGAACCGCCTCGTCGGCCCCAAAAAGGCCATGGAGATCGTTTACCTGAACGAGCCCTTCGATGCGGACGAGGCTCTGAGGTTGGGGATGGTCAACCGCGTGCTGCCGGCCCGGGATTTCGAAAAAGGCGTCGCCGACATTGCCCGCAAGCTGGCCCAGGGGCCCACGGAGACCTATGGCCGGGCAAAAGCCCTCATGAGGCTGGGACACCAGGAGACCCTCGAATCCCAGATGGAAAACGAGCGGCAGGGAATTGCCCTCAGTTCGCTTCAGGGAGAGTTTCGGGAAGGCGTGACCGCGTTTATAGAAAAGCGAAAGGCCGATTTTATATCCGTTTCGTGACGGCAGGGCCGCGCATATAAGAAAAAGGCTCCTAACGGAGCCTTTTTTGTATGGGAACCGCGTTTAACGGGAAGGCGGCAAACGCACCAACGCATTTCGGATCCAGGGCAATAGTTGCTCGAAACCGCACTCGCCCCGGTCAAGAAGGCCGATCAGGAATTTGTGTGCGGCCTTTGGCTCCACCTTTAGCTTCCAGCCGTTCAGCCTAAAAAAAACGTCAGTTGAAAAGAAGGCAACACGCTTGTTCCCGTCCATGAAGGGATGGTTCATGAGCAGCGATTCAAAGAGCGCGGCCGCCATCTCAGCCAGGTCCCGATAATAACCGGTCCTCGGTCGGTAAAGTGCGCTTTCGAGGAGCCCGGGATCTCGAACGCCTTGTATCCCCCCGAATCTTTTCACCAGAGCGTCATGGATCTCAAGCACCTCATCCAGCGTCAGATGTTGGACGGTTTTACCGGGCAAGGAGCCTCCCCAATTCCTCGTTTTCTTCCATGGAGGTCTCCAGGTGCTTGAGGACGATGGGACGCACTCGCCTGCGTTCTATGTACTCACGCACCGCCTCGGTGAGCAGGCCCGAGACGTTTTGATGAGACTCCCTGGCAAGTGCTTTCAGGTCGCCCCAGACCTTTTCGTCCACTTTCGAACTGATTTTTATGGCAGGCATACACATCACCTCGCGTTGTCTTGACGTGTCATGATACATCAAGTTTTTTTCTCGGTCAAGACCGCTCTTTAAAATTTCTAAACAGAGTTCTTCTGCACACGGAATGAATTCCGATGTGAAAAAAGATCAAGCCACTCGGACGGCTCATATTTCAGATGCCTATTTGCAGTTAGGGGTGTTCAATCGAGAGAAAATGTATTGACATGGCGCTAATATGAACTATATTGCGTGGCTGTCAGTTTTATTGTGGGCAGGGGAGTGAACATATGAAAGGGCCCTTATCCAAAAAAATACATGTAACGTTGTTCTTGCTGGCCTACTTCGTATCAGGACTGGCAAGTGCGGGTGGCGCCGTATTTTGCATCGGGGACGACGGCCATGTCGGGCTTGAAAAAGCATTTAACGGCGCCTGTGGTTCAAGGACAGTCTCATCTTCGCACGCCGAAATCCCGTCGTGGAAAAGCACGAGCCCTTTCAACGGACATTGCGGCCCCTGCGTAGACGTGCCGACTTCAACCGGCAGTGGCGCCCCGCATTTTCGCATCGTATCTCAAAATGAATGTCCTGCAGACCAGATGACGATCCCCGCGGCCTTGTCCGCCGATGCACCCATTTCACCGGATATCCCATCCAAAAGTCTTTTGCTCCCGCCACCTTTAGCCGGCAGCATCTTTGTTTCCCTTCGCACAGTCATACTTCTAATCTAGATCCTGCAAAACCGCCTATTTATAAAATCCGTATAGCCGCGGGCATGCTGTTCCGCGCGATAACAGCATTCATTACGCCTCAAGAATAACTGAAGAAAGGAGCGCTTTTATGCAGTTAACACGATGGGTTTTTGTTTTTTTTGCCCTGCTGATCCCGTTTTTTGCCTGCATCACGCATCCGGAAAAGGCTGTGGCAGGTGAACATCGTTCCATGAACTACGATTCACAAGCTCTCCCTTTCCAGAGAGATTCACGGATGAATTCCTCTCAAGATTCCCTTTTCGTAGAGCCTGTCGGGACTCTGAAGCTGGGTGAAGCTCTCTCGGCCGCCTTAGAGAGAAACCCCGAATTGAGGGCGTTTTCATGGGAAGTGCGGGCAAGGGTGGCAAACGCACTCCAGGAGGGGCTCATTCCGAATCCGGAAATCGGTCTGGAGGTAGAAAATTTCGGTGGCCAGGGTGAGGCGAGAGGTTTTGAGACCCCTGAGACCACACTTCAATTGAGCCAACTCATTGAACTCGGTGGAAAGCGGTCCAAACGATATCAGGTTGCAAGCCTGGAAACGACTCTGGCTGAATGGGACTATGAAACACAGCGGTTAAATATCCTTGAAGCGACGACCCTCGCCTTTGTCGATGTTGTGACCGCGCAGGAGCAACTTCGTCTGTCTGAACAAACGCTTCAACTCTCTGAAAAAGTCTTCAATACGGTGAAGGAGCGGGTCAGGGCGGGCAAGGTTTCCCCTGTTGAAGAAACCAAGGCCTCCGTCACCGTCGCCACCAGTCTGATTCAGGTGCAACAGGCCAAACGCAAGCTCACGGCGAAACGCAAGCGTATGTCAGCCATGTGGGGTTCCGTCTCTCCGCGCTTTGAAGCCGCCGCGGGAGATCTTGAAAATGTAACACCCATACCCCCTGCAGAGCCCCTTGATGACCTGGTAAAGCAAAACCCCGACATTAGGCGATGGCTTGTGGAAATGGAACACGGTCAGGCGGCGGTGGACCTGGAAAAGGCACGCCGAATTCCAAATCTGACCATGAGCGGTGGAATCCGGCGTTTTGAAGAAACAGGAGACCATGCCTTTGTCTTTGGCGTCTCAATTCCCCTTCCATTTTTCAACAGGAACCAGGGCAAGATTCAGGAAGAGCAATCCAGGTTGGCAAAAAAGGCGAAAGAGCGCACTGCCATGGAAGTGCGTACCAAGGCGGCGCTGACGGATGCGTATGAATCCCTTGCATCCTCCTATTCAAAAATCCTGATCCTGAAAACGAAAATACTGCCTTCGGCCCAATCGGCCTTCAAAGCCGCCGACGAAGGATATCAACAGGGGAAGTTCGGCTTTCTGGATGTTTTAGACGCCCAACGGACTCTCTTCGATGCTCAAAAACAATATCTTGAAGGTCTGGCGGAATATCACAAATCAAAGGCTCGCGTCGAACGCCTGATCGCACAGAACCTGGATGATGTCATGAAAACTTCTCAAAAGGGTGCATAAGGAGGCAGTGAATGGGTTCAAGAAAAAAAAATATCTCAGCGTTATTGGCGGTGGCATTCGTGCTGTTATCGGCGGCTGCAGGAACGGTGTGGAATTGGGAAAAAGGACATGATCTTTTTGCCGCCTGGGCGAAAGTGCATGAAGAGCATGGTGATGAAAATGATCGTGCGCACAAAGAACACGATGAAGAAAGAGGCGGTCATGACGAACACGCCGATGAACAAGGTCATCACGATGAACATGGCGACGAAGAGATTGTACGGCTTGATCCTTCGGAACTTGAGGAATTCGGCATTGACGTCAAAACAGCAAGTTCAAGGGACCTGGAACTTTTTGTAGAGTTGCCTGGCGAGATCGTCTTGAATGCCGACCGCGTGGCCCATGTCGTTCCCCGCATCCCGGGTATTGTCAGACAGGTCAGGAAGAAACTTGGCGACGAAGTCAAGGCCGGTGAAGTCATGGCAGTGACGGACAGCCGTGAATTGGCAGATGCCAAGGGCGGTTATTTGGCGGCACGTGAACGGCTCGCGCTGGCCAACAGTAAATTCAAACGAGAGGAAGGGTTGTGGAAAAAGAAAATTTCCTCCGAACAAGAATACTTGGATGCCCGACAGGCTATGGTCGAAACGCGGATTGAAATTCGTTCGGCCGAGCAAAAGCTTCATGCTCTCGGCTTTTCCGAGCGCTATGTTCGCAACCTGCCGAACCAGCCGGACGTTGAATTAACGCGTTACAAGATCCTTGCCCCTATTGACGGAACGGTGATCGCGAAACACATCACTTTAGGAGAGGCGCTCAAGGAGGACGCAGAGATCTTCGTGGTGGCGGATTTGAGTTCGGTTTGGGCTGATCTACGTGTTTATCAAAAGGATCTGGCCAAAATAGGGAAAGGGCAGAAAGCGGTCATCACCGTGCAAAATTATCCGGAAGGGATTCGGGGAGAGATTTTCTATGTCGGGCCGCTGGTAGGGGAATCAACGCGTACAGGCCTTGCTCGGGTTGAACTGCCGAACCCCGAAGGACGTCTTCGACCAGGATCCTTCATTACAGCCAAGGTTGCGGTTGACATCGTGAAGGATTCCCTGATCGTCCCCAAATCGGCCCTGTTGAACGTTCACGGAGAGACGAGTGTCTTTGTTCAGACGGATGAAGGCTTCGAGCCCAGACCCGTGCAACTGGGGAAAGCCAATGAAACTGATGTGGAAATCACGGGAGGTTTGGATTTCGGCGATCAGTATGTGGCCAAAGGAGGCTTTACTTTGAAAGCGCAACTCTCAAAGGGCGCTTTTGGTGATGGACACAACCACTAAGGAGGCAAATCAATGCAGTATATCATTCGTTTTATACTTCGCAGCCGCCTGCTGGTTGCCGTGCTGGGTCTTCTGGTCATGCTGGGGGGGTATGTCAGTTATCGAAGTCTTCCGGTGGATGCCTTTCCCGATGTCACCCCCACATTGGTCCAGGTATTCACCGAGACCGAAGGCCTTGCTCCCGAAGAGGTCGAAAAATATGTCACCTACCCTGTTGAGGTGGCGATGAACGGCCTTCCCAATATCAAGGAAATTCGCTCTGTCTCCAACTTCGGTCTTTCCGTGATCAATATCTATTTTGAGGACGGCACTGAAATTTACTTTGCCCGCCAGCTTGTCGGTGAGCGCCTGCAATTGGCTCGAGAAGAGATACCGGAGGGCTTCGGTGATCCGGAAATGGGACCGATCACTACAGGCATGGGCCAAATCCTCTTCTATGTATTGGAAGACGAAACCGGCAAACGGAGCCCCGAGGAGATGCGGGAAATCCAGGACTGGCTGATAAAATTCAATGTTCAAACCGTTCCCGGAGTCGCCGAGATCCTTTCCCTCGGCGGAGAGATCAAGCAGTTCCAGGTACGTGTCCGCCCGGATGATCTGTTGCGTTACGATGTCACCATCAACGATATCGTCACAACAGTGCAAGCCAACAATTCCAATGTTGGAGCGCAATTTCTGGTCAAAAACGCTGAAGAATACATCATTCGTTCCGTAGGGTTGGCCGAAAAAATCGAAGATCTGGAAAAGATCGTTCTGAAAACCAACGATGGAACACCTGTCTACCTGGACCAGGTCGCAGACATTGTCATCGGTGGGGAAATCCGCAGGGGGCTTGCCACGATGAACGGCGCCGGCGAGGTCGTTGTGGGGATGGTGCTCAAACTCATCGGCAGCAACACCTCGTTGGTCATTCGCGACGTGAAAAAACGCATGGAGGAAGTCAACCGGGTGCTACCCGAAGGGGTCAAGGTGTTGCCCTATTACGATCAGGGCACCCTGGTGACCAGGTGTGTAAAAACGGTTACCCGTGCCTTGATTCAGGGAATTATTTTGGTGGCATTGATTCTGCTTGTCTTTATGGGGGGCTTGCGGCCCAGCGCTGTTGTCGCCCTTTCAATCCCCTTTTCCATCTTTTTTGCGTTTATTCTGATGAAAGCGCTTGGGATTACGGCCAATCTCATGTCTCTCGGGGGTTTGGCCATCGCCATCGGAATGATGGTGGACGGCACCATCGTGATGGTGGAAAACGTTGACCGTCAGCTTCGAGAAGCAGACCCGGGCGAGCCGCGTATTCACGTGGTTGCCCGCGCATGCACGGAAATGGGGAGACCCATCGTTTTCGCTGTGTCCATCATAATTATCGTCTTTCTGCCGCTCTTTACCCTGCAGGGGGTAGAAGGCAAGACCTTCAAGCCCCTGGCCTTCACGGTTTCTCTTGCCATGCTCGGTTCTCTCCTCTTTTCCATCGTGCTGGCTCCGGTGGTTTCGGACATATTGATGCGGCGGCCCAAAAGGCCCGACGGTGGAGAGGCGCCGGTTGTCCGCTGGCTGCTCAAGCCGTACCGCCCCCTGGTAACGCTTTTCATCCGGCATCGGTTTTTGGCTATAGCGCTGGCAACGGCGATGCTGATAGCCGGAGCAACGGTTCTTCCCCGCCTGGGATCCGAGTTCGTCCCGCGTCTCAATGAAGGGGATCTGCTCATAAGAGCGACAATGGCGCCATCCATCTCCCTTGAGGAATCAAGGGAAACCATTCTTCGATTTGAGCGTCGTCTGATGGCCCGTTTTCCTGAAGTGGATCGAATTGTGACCCGGGTAGGCCGCGGGGAGGTCGGTGCGCACGCCGACCCGGTCAACAGCGCCGAAGCTTTTGTGGCGCTGAAGCCTCAAGAGGAATGGACTTCAGCCAAAACCCCTAAAGAACTCTACGCCGGCATGAGCGAATTTCTTGAAACGTTTCCAGGGACACAGTTCAACGTTACTCAGCCGATTGCCGCTGCAGTGGATGAACTCTTGACCGGCACCAAGGCTGAACTGGCGATCAAGATCTTTGGTCCGGATATGGAGGTGCTTAAAGAAAAGGCCGCAATGATAGAAGCCGTAATAAGAAACGTTCCAGGCGCCGCGGATGTGCAAAAAGACCAGGTAACGGGAACGCCACAGTTGCGCATTGTCATTGATCGCAGCGCCATCTCCCGTTATGGCGTGAACGTAGAGGACATCCAAAACGTTATTCGCACTGCCGTGGGAGGTCAGGCGGCGGGTCAGATTTTCGAGGGAATTCGCCGTTTCGATATAACTGTGCGATTTGCGCCTGAAAGTCGCCGCAACGCCGAACAGATCGGCGACATTCTGATCTCAGCCCCTGGCGGGGAAAAATTGCCCCTCGCACAATTGGCTTCCATCGAGGAGATTATCGGGCCGCGGCAAATCACGAGAGAAAACAATCAGCGTTTCATTACCGTACAGTGTAATGTACGCGGAAGGGATATCGGCTCATTCGTGTCGGACGCCCAAAAGGCCATTGACGAGAACGTACAATTGCCGCCTGGTTACCTGATAAGCTGGGGCGGGCAGTTCGAATTGCAGCAGGAAGCAAATAAACGCCTGACCATGGTTGTTCCTGCGACACTGCTGATCGTCTTCCTTCTGCTTTTCAGTAATTTCAACTCGCTGAAAAATGCCTTTCTTATTGTCCTGAACATTCCTCTTGCTCTGGTTGGAGGGGTGGTGGCCTTGTGGATTACAGGCCAAAATCTGTCCGTTCCGGCTTCAGTGGGCTTTATTGCTCTTTTCGGCATCGCCTTGGAAAACGGCATGGTGCTGGTCACCTACCTGAATCAACTTCTTCGGGATATTGAGCGGGCATCGATCAGGGGCGCCTGCCTGAGGCTGAGACCCGTATTGATGACGGCGATCACAACCACCCTTGGACTGTTGCCCTTGCTGTTTTCCAGTGGAACAGGAAGCGAGGTGCAGAGACCGCTCGCCACAGTGGTCATCGGCGGATTGATGACATCCACCGTGCTCACGCTGCTGGTCATTCCGGCCCTGTTCAAGTGGTTCTCCGATAGCCTGCAGCCGGAACCGTTAAACGCAAAATAACTAAGGAGGCCGACTCATGAAGGAAATCAAGGCTTTTATCAAACCTCATAAATTGTCGGACGTCACCCTTGCCCTTCACAAATTGGAGGGCATGACAGGCATGTCGGTTAGTAATGTTAAGGGGTTCGGGCGACTGACCCTTAGAAAGGCCGATCAGGTGATGGATTTTTTCCCATACGTCAGAATAGAAATCATCTGTCGCAACGAACTTCTAGACCGGATTGTGGAAATCATCAAGAAAACGGCTCAAACCGGTTTGCGCGGGGATGGAAGGATCTTCGTGTCTGATGTAGACCAGTCCATTCGAATCAGCACGGGTGAGAGAGAAAATGGCCTGAAGTAAATTTATGCGAAAGAGCGACTCGGCGCCATTGATCCGGAGACCCATTCGACCACGATCTCCGCACCCATGGTGCAGGCGGTAATGCCGGCGCACTCATGAATTCGTATATTTCCTATACATTTTTTTCTACATTGGATACATTCTTACCATATTTTTTGCGAAATATTTTCTTCACCAAT
>JAFDKD010000623.1 GCA_019307165.1 Deltaproteobacteria bacterium
GCAACGCGCATCCTATTGCCTCTCTCCCTCCCCTGTGCTAAAGTCCAGTCCCATCTTTTGATATGTGACAAGGAAACCCACACACTGATGAATTCATCCACTGTCGTTACCCGCCTTCCCCCAGCCCCACCGGATACCTGCACATCGGCGGGGCCAGGACCGCCCTGTTCAACTGCCTGTACGCCGGACGGAACGGTGCCAAATTCATTCTGAGGATTGAAGACACGGATAAGGCGCAGGCCGAGGTAAGGTTTGAAGAAGGCATCGAATCCGACCTGGGATCATTTCAGGCTGCTCCTGTTTGTCCTTTTCCTGGGGGAGCTTGTCCTGCTATTCATGGCGGCCATCTTCGGCCGTATCATCGGGTATGACGGAACGTTTGCGGCCTGTTTCTGGATCGGGGTCGTTGTGGCCGGGTGCTTCACCGTGATCGTCTGCCTCAATCTGGTTGAAATAGGCTTGTGCAAAATTTATCGAATCATTACCAAGTCCGGACTTTGATGGTCATGATCGAAGTCATCGACTTTTTTAAGAGTCTGGACAACTAGCTGGTTTCCGTCTAGAAATGGCCCTTTTTCACAATCTCCGGGCTGTTGCTCAAATCACCCGTTTACCCTTCGACAAGCTCAGGGCGAACAGCCGGTATTGAAAATATTGGACTTTTCCGTTCATGCTGAGCCTGTCGACGTATAGAAACGATTTGGGCAACAGCCCGTCTGACACCTGAAACCTGACACCTGAAACCTGACACCTCTTACTACTGACACCCGACATCTTGTCACCACCTCTGCCCTATGCTACAGTCCGGCTTTATCTTTTCAACCACCGTTCAAGGAGACCGAAGCACCCATGAATCCATCGACCGTTGTTACGCGATTTCCACCCAGTCCCACCGGATATCTGCACATCGGGGGGGCAAGGACCGCCCTGTTCAATTGGCTGTACGCCAGACGGAACAAAGGCAAATTCATTCTGAGGATCGAAGACACGGACAAGGCCCGATCCACCGACGAGGCCACCCGGGCCATTATCGAGTCCATGGAATGGCTGGGACTTAACTGGGACGAAGGTCCCATTTTTCAGTCGCAGCGCTACGATATCTACAACGCCGCCATCGACAGACTGCTGGACAAAGGCGCGGCCTACCACTGCCACTGCTCGCCCGAAGATTTGGAAGCGCGGCGCAAAGAGGCGATGGCCAAGGGTTTAAAGCCGAAATATGACGGAAAGTGCAGGGAACTGGGTCTGGGGCCCGCATCCGGCTCAGTGGTCAGGCTGAAAACGCCCCTGTCGGGAACCACCCGTTTCGAAGACCGGGTGAAGGGACCCATCAGCTTCGAAAACGAGGAACTGGACGACCTGATCCTTAGGCGCTCGGAGGGCAGCCCCACCTATCACATGGCTGTGGTTGCCGACGACATCGACCTTGGTATCACCCATGTGATCCGCGGGGACGATCACGTGAACAACACCCCCCGTCAGATCCTGATCTATGGCGCCTTGGGAGAGCCCGTCCCGGTCTACGCCCATGTCCCCATGATCCTGGGGCCGGACAAAACCCGGCTGAGCAAGCGTCACGGGGCCATGTCGGTCCTTGCCTACAGGGATATGGGCTACCTGCCCCATGCCCTTCTCAACGCCCTGGCCCGCCTGGGTTGGTCGCACGGCGACCAGGAAAAGTTCACACTGGACGAACTGGTGAAGACCTTTTCCCTGGACCACGTGGGCAAGTCCGCGGGCGTGTTCAACACGGAAAAACTGCTCGATCTCAATGGGGTCTATATTCGGGAGACCCACGATGAAGACCTGGCCCGGGCCGTTAAGCCTTTTCTGGAAAAACTGGGTTACACCGGCCTTGAGGAAAGTCAATTGAAGAAAGTGGCGGCCGCGCTCAAGCCCAGGAGCAAGACTCTGGCGGGAATGGGAGAGGCGGCGGGCTTTTTCTTCACCCCGGAGATCTCTTATGAAGAGAAAGGGGACAAAAAATTTCTGAAGCCCAATGCACTGGGCATGCTGGAGGATCTGCGAAAAGCGCTCGCTTTGGCCCCCTCTTTTGCGCAAAAAGACCTTGAAGACGTGTTTGTGGCGTTTATGGAAGAAAAGCAGATCAAACTGGGGAAGATCGCCCAACCCCTCCGCGTCGCCCTCACCGGAAAGACGGTGAGCCCGGGCATCTTCGAGGTCATGGAGGCCCTGGGCAAGGAATCCGTTCTGACGCGGCTCGATAAGGCCATCGAGCACATCCGCGCCAAAGCTTGACGCTAAGTTCTCCCTTAACCTTACACGGTGCACGCTTGATTTGTTTTAACCAAAACGCATTCGGAATATCCTCGGGCGGACGCCGCCGCCTTTTTCTTATATTGGTCTTCTCGATCCTCCTCGTTCTCTTCCCTTCAGCAAACGCATTCCCGGCCAATGGAAACGATGAGGAAGAGGAAACGTCTTCCTTCATCCATTTCCGGTTTTCAGAGGACAAGGTCCGGACCCAGGGCGGCCGGCCCGCTTTCACCGACCATGCCGACCATGCCCCTCCCCACTACACGCCATCCGATACCTACGGGCTCCAGCAGAAAGTCAAGGCCCCGATCAAGAAACGGCTGGACACGGGCGGCGGCAAGCTGTCTCATCAGGACGTGGCCGATATTTATCGGACCGCAGAGCATTATTCCATCATTCACGGCCTTTTGGGAAACGGCATAGACGGCAACGTGAGCCGCCAGTTGGGCACGGGCAGGCAGCAGCTTCATGAACAGGCCCTGATGCTTGCCTATAAAAAGGTACGGGCAAAGACGGGTCGCATGGGGGTTAACGATTTCGGCTCCGGCGCCGATTTGAGGACCGTCAACGCAAAAACCGATATCGATTTCACCCTGTTTCCCGATGTGGACGGCGTTGACGGCCAGGAACTGGTCAATGCGTATAAAAAGGCATTCAAATCCATTGCCGGCACGGACCCCGGCCGGATGGACATCGTTCCCCACCGCTACGAGGCATCCATCCCGGATTGGCGTCAGGCCCATACAGTGGCCGATTTCGTGGTGAAAATGCAAAAAAGCC
>JAFDKD010000001.1 GCA_019307165.1 Deltaproteobacteria bacterium
GTGCAAAGCAACCCGCAACCCTGAACCCTGAACCTTGAATCTTTGAACCCTACGAAGTTACACAAGAGAGAGTTGTGGGATGATATCCGTGCCTCGTTCTTCGTGCTCGGTGCTTCGTTCCAGATTCCCTGTTCCATATTGGATATTTTCTTTGGGTGGTAAAACCGAAACGGCAGGTTGCCGCTTTCAATGCCCATATGGTATAGCACCAACAGAGGTTCGCGAACGTTCTTCTTCAGGGTGAGCCTGCTATGGTATGTAAGAAGGGCGTGTTTACAAGCAATTAAAGGAGGGAGATATGATAAAGCGTTTTTCCAGAAAATGCCTCTCGGTTTCTTTGGCCTTATTCTTATTGACATGCCTTCTTCCCTTACACGCCGAATGGGACGGCGCACTAGCGGAAGCCGCCCAATTCGAGGTTTCTTTGGAGATCGCCAATACCTCCGAGCCGATAGGTGGTTCCACTTACCGGATATCCACCGTGATTTTTGCCAAGGATAGTGTGGATTTCGCCATCCTGACCATAGACCCGCCTGAAGAGATTCGGCCGCAGGAATCAAGTATTATCGGGCCTTTTTCACTGCCCGCAAGGCCCGATGAACTGACCCTCAAAGGCATCAAAACATTCACCTATCCTCCTTTCCAGGAAGTCTTGTCTTCCACAGTGACCCCGATCACCTGGGATGTCCCTCAGCAGGTGGAAGGTGAATCGCTGATCCTGACGGCCCGCATCACCGAATGGGAACCGGTGCCCACGCTTAACCAGTGGGGCGCCATCCTGCTTTGCGCATTGATTCTGCTTTGCGCGGTCCGTGCGATCCGCATCAGGAAAAAGACGGTGCTTCGATAAGGGCCATGATATTGTTCTTGGTGGAAAAATGAAGGCGCACCATATGACCCAATTGAACAATGTGATAGACATCCTGAAGCTGCTCGACAAATCCAATTGCAGGGAGTGCGGCGAGGCCACCTGCCTCGCCTTTGCCGCCGCCGTTATCAAAGGCGCCAGACAACTCCATGAGTGCACCCATCTTGACGCAAGCGTGGTCGATAGGTTTGCCGGAAAAATCCGGAAACGAAGAAGCGTCGAGCAGGACATGCTGGACGCAATGGAAGTCCTGAAAGGCAAAATCGCCGGAATCGACCTGTCCGCAGCCGCCATCCGGGTGGGGGGCAGGTTTTCCAACGAAAAGCTGGCCGTCAAAATTATGGGAAAGGATTTCGTCGTGGATGCGAAGGGCAATTTGTCATCGGACATTCACGTGAACCCATGGGTGGCCATACCGTTGCTTAATTACGTCCTTTCTGCCAAGGGCACGGCCGAATCAGAAAATTGGGTCCCTTTCAGGGAACTCCCCGGCGGCAGAGAAATGGCCGGTCTCTTTGCCCAGCGTTGCGAAAAGCCGCTGAAAAAGGTCGCCGACACCTACACCGGCCTTTTCGAAGACATGCTCAGCGTCTTCAACGGCAAACAGGTGGAAAGGCATTACGAGTCGGACATCTCCCTGGTCCTGCGCCCCCTGCCGAAAGTGCCGATCCTGATCTGCTACTGGCGGCCGGAGGATGGCCTGGAATCGGATCTCAACCTGTTCTTCGATGCCGCGGTCCATGACAACCTCTCCATTGAATCGATCTACGCGCTGGCAACGGGCCTTGTAACCATGTTTGAAAAGATCGCCCTGCGCCATGGCGCCGCCTGAAATATGGACTTAGGGATGGCCGCCAATTAACCATAATGGCGCCTTGACAACAAAAACGACCGACCGGCGGAAGACCCCTTTTCAGCAAGCCGCGAAATTGGAGGAGATTATGAGCCTGTTCACCGTTGATCCGGAAAAATGCAAGCGAGACGGCATCTGCGCGGAAGTATGCCCGTTTCACATCATCGATTTCAGCGACACGGAGGCGGTCCCGAAACCGGCTGAAGGCGCTGAGGGTGAATGCCTCAATTGCGGCCACTGCATGTCGGCATGCCCCCATGGGGCCCTGGAACTGGCGTCCATGTCCCTGTCCGACTGCACGCCCATGGGCAAGGAAACGGCAATCCGCCCGGAGCAACTCGACCGTCTCCTGCGGGGCAGGAGGTCCTGCCGCGTGTACAAGGACAAAGCCCTTTCGCGCGAGACGCTGGAGCAACTCATTCGAATGGCCTGCTATGCGCCGTCCGGACATAACGTGCAGCCTACATCCTGGCGCGTGGTATATGACAAAGGCGAGGTGCTCGGCCTGGCCGGGTTGACCGTCGCGTTCCTGCGGGGAATCGTTGCGGACCAGCCCGATTTCGCCCGGTCCATCCACGCGGACCACATCGTGGGCGGGTGGGACGAAGGCAAGGACCTGGTGTTTCGGGGAGCGCCCCATGTGATTATGGCCCACGCTCCCGAGGATGAGCGCACGGCCCCCTACGGGTGTGTCATCGCCCAGGCTTACGTGGAACTCGCCGCAGGCGCCCTCGGCCTGGGCGCCTGCTGGGCGGGGTATTTCAATATTGCGTCGCAGAATTACCCGCCGCTTCAGGAGGCCTTGCAGCTGCCCGAAGGCCACCAAAATTTCGGTGCGATGATGATCGGGCATCCCAAATACCCCTACCACCGAATTCCCTTGCGAAACGAGCCCCGCATCACATGGCGATAACGGGTCATCAGTGACATTTCTCCCAAATAGAGACTCCCGCATGCCTGCCGGTTATGACATAAGACACTTTCGCCCGACCGATGTGTCGCAAGTGATCCGCCTCCAGCGCCACCTTTGGGGCGACGACCTGGATTCAAATCTTTCCTACTTCAAATGGAAATACGAGGATAATCCTTATGCGGATAAGCCTCTCGGCATTGTGGCCCTGCACAATGGAAAAGTGGTTGGCTTCAGGGGATTTCCTGCATCGATTTGGAACGTGCCGGCTAGCAATCGCCAATTGCGGATACTGCATTCAGGCGACTCAGTTGTCGACCCGGATCACAGGTTAAAAGGACTTTTCATAATCATGGGCGATTTCGCGGCGAGTGAATACGAATCGGCCTATGATGTGTTTTTAAACACATCCGCCTCCAAAAACTCCGCGCCCGGCTATGTCAAAACGGGGTTTGGGCCGCTTATCACAAAGAAATATTTGACCCGATACAATACGATTAATTTAGCTACTAAATATATATTTAATAAATTTAACGATGATTATATTGAAAATAATCCGGAACATTCTGAATATGATCGCTTTATCGTCTCACCGTCGCCCATCCCTGAGGCGATGAGCGCCGTTGTCTCTTCCATGTCTTATCATTCAAAAAAAATCTCCTTGCTTAAGGATATTAAATTTTTCAAATGGAAATTTAATAACAAAAGAGACAATTTTCATTTCTATTTTTACAGAGAATCTGATGCCATACTCGGTTATATGGTTATTAGGTCCTACAGCAGGCTTCGACGAGGGCTGATCTTTGATTATGCGGCCGTGGACGAGCGCATCCTTGAACAACTAGTTCATTTTATTGCACGAAGTAAGCGTTATAATGTGTTGACGATTCTTGACGCCTTCCCGGAAAAAGGCTTTGGAGAGATCTTGCGGCGGATGAAGTTTACCTCAGACAGCCTGTTGGGAAAGATTGAGAAAAGAGTAACTGGAGAATGGCCCATTTTCGTAAAACCGATAAAGGCCCATTGCGAAGAAAAAGACTGGTTTGTCCAAGGATTGGATATCCGCAAATTTCAAAACTGGGCAATCAGTTCGGTATGTTCCGACTGATTTGTCGTCACCTAAGGTTCGATTGCACCGCTTGCGCAGTTTTTTACCATTTTCCTGCGGGCGATTTGAGTGAGCAGACGCACGTTATCCATAACATCCGCCCGCGTGCGAACCAGCCGGGTCTTTTTTCCATCGACGATGGTACGGTTCCCTGCCGCAGACAGCGTGTGCACGCCGTCAGGATACGGGCTTTGGGCCATCGGTTCGATGACCCCCATCGCCTCCTCCTCAAATTCCCGGGGCGTGAGTTTTTTTACCCGGTTCAATACAATCCTTCGGCCGTATGATTCGGAACAATCCTGCGCGGGGCGGATCAAGCGCCCCTCATGAATAAACGGCGTACCTGCCGGTCTCGACGATCGCACATCTACCTTGACGGGATTTTTCGCATGGGGCCGCCACGGGCCGAACAGTTCGTCGCTGTACCAGATGTTCAATTTGCAGTCCGGTCCTTCGGCGGCGTCCGTCCCGAACATCCACCATCGGTCGTCGTGTTGAATCACGGTGCTGTCGATCCCGCCGTATCCGGTGATCAGGATGGCCTCTTTTACCCAACGCTGAGGGAATTCCTCGGCCCTGTAAAGGGCCACCTCCCCTGCCTCCCCCGTCTCGGGGATACAATACAGTTGACCTTCGTGCTCCAGCAGGAACGGATAGGACATATGGCATGTGTCTTCAATGACCGTCCTTATCGCCGAGAGCCCGGTTCCTTTGATCAATGCCGTCGCGATGGTTCCTCTTCGGTCTCGAGAAAGGTAGTCCTCAAAGGCAACCAGGAGATGCCCGTTTCTGAAGACAGCAAAAGGATCGGCCATGTATCGGTCCTGAAGCGGATGACGAACCCACCTGACCTTTATCGTTTGGGATCGCATCAGCGCGGTTATCGGCTCATCGATGATCCCCATGTTCCACTGGTCTTTGAACAGAAGCAAACGTATCACAAAGCGGCATGAGGCCGCCGCCAGCCTGAACGGGACCAGCGCCATCCGGGCGTTCGTCGGCTGCCGGAAGGTCTTTCTGAACGGGCCGGCATGGGTTCCCGCTACATACCGTGCGTTTCCGTTGATAAGATCGGTACAGACCTGGGCAGGCCATTCGGATACATTGCAATACACGGCTTCCCGATTCCGGGTATAGGATGTCGGAATCGTCCTGAAAACGCCTTTTCGCAATATCACGCCCTTTCCGGAAGCGCCGGTGAGCCGTTTGAGCGTGGCGACGGTCACTGTGTCGTTGTGATATACCTCCCAGAAACAGGATGTATCCCCCGCATACTTCCGGTCATCGCCGAATTGGAATGCCCAAACGCCATAGCGGGGGATGTCCAGCATTTTCTCCCAAACCGCTCCCGGACCCAGGTCGAGAATGAAATCCAGTCGGTGCTCTTGAATCTCCTGAAGATCCCGGATGGTTGAAGAAACCTGACCGTTCGAATACGTGCCGGGGACGGGGCATGCCACCCGGGGTACATTCACAAGTTGCGGTGTCGGGTCCATCATCCGGCAGGCCGAACACTTCCGATCCGACATGGACCGGTAGAATCGCCAGAGTATCGCCCGGCGGCTTCCGGGGATACTGATGTCATGATGTCCGGAATGTTCGCGATCCGGGTGTTTATCGATCAGGAGCAGCGCAAGGGCCGCATCGTTTACGCGAAGCAGCCTGTTCAGGCTTGCCGCCTCCCAGGCCCGCAGGCGCAACCCGCGGCATATAACGCCGAAGCGAAACGATCGGGGCCTCATAATAAGCGACCTCCGGGATCGGCCTGTCCCCGGGATGCTATGAAAAAATTCATCATCGGGTTAAGTTTGATCATAATTGTTTAAAATCGGAGCGAATCTCCGATATGCGCGCATAACGCCCAAGGCTTCAAGCAGGCCGAGCGCCCGGGATTCGCGGGCCACCCATTTTTGATTGAGGACGATTCGTTTCAGGACAGGGTGATAGGCTGTAAACAGGTCAGGAAAACGGTGCATCAAAATGGTAAATATGTTCTCTTCCGTACCCAGATGGCCCTCTTTAAGTGTCCTGTGCAGCATGTCATCGTACAGGTCGACCACCTGCACGACACATTCGCTTGGACCGCCCAGTATGCCGCCCAAGGCGCGAAAATACACGCGGCTGACACCTGCGTACCGCTTCATTGCATTTCTGGCAAACCCGTGCATCTCATTTCTGACGATGCAGGGCATGCAGCAGAGCGTGAAAAAAGGGGTATCGAAAACCCGGGTTGTCGAAAACCCACCCAGCTGGGGAAATCGGGGATTGCCGTATATACCCCCGTCTATCCACAGGTGGGCGGTTGTGTTGAACGGGTTCTTCACCGCAGCCTCCTTCAGCCAGTAGGACTTCATCATGTTTAAAGGGAGATATTCATCCAGCAGGTATTGAAGACTGCTTCTCATTCTTGGCGTCTGCCGCAGCCATGTTTCCGAATGTAGAATCCCCTGCAGCATATCATAATAGGGAAATTGAGACGCGAGATGCTCCGGTTCGACAATGACGATTTCCGTGGGGCTGTGGCGGCGATGTGAGTAAACGAGGTTCTCATCGCGGCGCTGAATATAAATGATCATCGGGTGGGGCCGGGCCATCAGCTTGATCAGACCGGTCCTGTAGTAGCTGAAGGGCCTGGCCCAAGGGTTGCCTTCGAGGCGACCCCGACCGATGTCCATGATGCCCGTTACAATAGTCGGTTCCATTTCATTGCGACCCCGCCGGTTCGTGGGTGGTTATGCGCCTGTGCCTATTCAAATCGTGGGATTCCTGAGGCGCATAAGCCGCTTCAGGAAGGCTTTCATCTCCTTGACGTTTTTCCGATCCATGGTCTTCAACAGAAACCACGAGCCCAGTTGCCACAGGGGAAAGGTTATCATCGCCCATGGGCGTGCGATCATCAGTTTTATGAATTTAGAAATGTACTGCGCGTCACGCATTTGCACCATTCCACGCCAGAAATACCAGTCTAGCCGCGAATTGGGAAAAGTGATGAGATGGAAGAAGAGCCTCCGGATTGGGGATGCCGGGGGAGGGCGCCAGTCTTTCCATGACGTGCGCCGAAGATACCCCATAAACCGATCGGCGAAGTAGAGCGGACAGAGGGGATCCCACGGCTTGACAGGGGATGCAAAATGGACGATTTGAGGCGATGTGAACGCCTCTCTCAATTCAGTTTCGGTGCACCCGTGCCCTTCCCAGCCGAAATATCCGAAATGCATCTCCAGAAAATTCCATGCCGGGTTCAGCGGGCCCCAATGATTATTCGCAACGTAATTCAATGCATCCTGGTCGCGAAATGCCAATTCATCCCTGTAATTGAAGAGCAGTTCCAGGGCCTTTTTTCCTATATTCTCTTCCCGCCATCTCTTGAGGTCAATGACAAGCACACCGGCGTTGAAATAATCTCCTTTGCCCGTAAACCTTACCGTTTCACGTACGGCGGCCCTGGCCAGGCGCGGCGTGTGAAACGTATCGGCGTAGGGGTCGGGCGCGGCCAGAAGGATCTTGCCTTGCATGTTCTTGTTCCACAGCGTCAGGAGATCGCCGAGCACGCAAACGTCCGCGTCAAGATAAATGACCTTTTGAAGTTCCCGCGGGAGGACTTCGCCCGCAAGAAGCCTGAAGTAGCACGCCATGACGCCGGCATAGCCTCTGGTGCTGACCTTGCCGCGAAGGCGGTTCGTGTCGGGCGAAATCCATGTCAGCCGAAGGGGAAAGGGTTGCCACGATTGCGCCATTCGACGTTTCATGTCTTCCGGAATTCCGTCCGCCAGGACATAGAGATGCAGGACGGCGGCGCTGCTCAAGTTTTCGAGTATTGAGCGCACCGCCACGGCCAGAGGCATTGCGTATGCGTGGTCCGTCGCCATGACGACCGAAACCGGGGTCAATTCTTTTGAATCCAATGCCTCTCCCTGAGGTCCCTGGCAAAAACAAGGATCAACTCGAAGATCGTCCAGGGGTATTGGATGAAATTCTTAAGAACCGGAAGGACAAACGGCGTCGCCGGCCGGTTTGCGGCAATGGCATGCCAGGCGGCCGCAAACAGATGGACGGCGCGGCGGTTGGAGCGCACAAAGAAACCGCCGATTTTCCGGCGCCCTGGCATCCTGAGGCTTTCCTGACCCAGCCAATCGATCCGGCGAAAATAATGGAAGAATCGTACGACATACTCGTCGGAGGGATCCCTTTCATCATGCCAGGGTTTGAGCGATGTTTCAAAATGGATGATCTTCGGTGCGGACAATGCTTTCACAAATTCATTCCGGTCATAGGGAGTGGCCCGCCATGTGGGAAAAAGCCTGAGCCTTGTGAAACTGTTCCATTCGGGTTTCAGCCTTCCCCAGCGTGAATCGAGCACGACATTGAGGGAATCCTGGTCGCGAAATCTACTCATCCGTCTGAGTCTACGGGACGTTTTCAGGGCTTTGAGCCCGATATCTTCGCTGCGCCACACCGCCAGATCGATCAGGAGAACGCCGGAGTTGAAATACGGCTCCTCACCCGTGAGTTTCAAATCCTCAGGGACGGCGCGCAGGGCCGAGCGAATCGTCTGCATGGTGCAGTCCGGAACGGCAAGAACGATGTTGTCGTCCAACTGCTGCTCCCAAAGTTCCCACAGATCACCAAGCACGAGTACATCGGCGTCCAGGTATATGATTTTATTAAGATCAATGGGAAGAAGGTCACCGATGAGCAGCCTGAAATAGGCCTCGATACTTTCGGAGGGGTCTTTGGGTTGTATTGTTTCCCGAATAGGAGTTGCATCAACGTGGGTCCAGTGAAGGGTAATGCGGGGGGACGCACAGATCTTTTCAATAATGGTTTTTGATTTCAGCGGCAGGTCTTCTATTAATACAAAGAGTTGCAGCGTGGCCGACGGCCGGAGATTCTCTACCAGTGAGGCAATCATGACCCCCGTGGCAATCACGTACGCCTCGTTTGTTGCCGTTACGGCGGCGATTTGCGAATCCTTCATCACAATATTCAAAGTTTTCTAAAAAACCATTGATCAGTATATTCAGCCTGATTCATTTGAAGGGTGCTCCAACTTGTTCATGTTTTCGAGATAACGATAGAAAGCTTGATTACTATTATTAAATCCTAATCCAAGTCACCATAGCAGAAATGAAGCCTGTTAGGTTTGACTTTTTCCAACGCCAATTTTTTTTTGTTATCAAATTTCGCCGTATCTAGAATTCTGCCAAAAACGCCGGGCCTCCTTTTTAAAGTAAAAAACCCGTTTTCATTCAAAGCCCTCTCAATTGGATGACCGGCAACAACCAGTGCACTAATAACGTTAATGCCTCTTGTGTCAAAATAATTAATCGAATCAGAAACCAAAGCTTTTATGATGTCAGGTCTTCTAGGAAGTGTAAGAAGATCAGTAATAAAACCTCTAGGAGATCCGGGTTCCACCTCATCTATTTGCAGAACCACGTACCCAAGTATCTGACCCGCCTTTGTAATCTGTCTTATGGTGTAATTTCCGGCACGAGGGTCCAAATACCTCCAGTTCAAATAGGCCCTGCTTCTTTGCACCATAAACAGATGGTGTTTCAAGGCCTCTTCACAAAGCAAATCAATCCTATCATCAAACGCCTTTATATTTGATATATAAAAACCCTTTGTTTCTTCCTGATTGCCAACCTTAACTTGCTGTTTTATATGATTGAATGATTGCCACAGTTTGAATCCGACCAAAATCCGCCATATCTTCAAAGCGCCATGGGTTGAGTGCCTCAAATAAAGATTAATATCCCTTACTCTGGACATAATTTTGATCTTAAATGGTGGGAACAATTCCTGCTTTTCTAGAGCTGATTTTACTAAGTATTGATTTCCTGTATGCCAGTACTTCAGTGAGGACCCGGCGTCTTTATGACATAATTCATAAAGCCTCTTAGAAATACCCGTGTTTCGAAAGTCTCTCTGAACGGCGTTGTCTCCGCTAAGAGCGCAGTTGCATATCTCGTCAAAGAACTTGAGCCGGATTGGCATATGATGGTTGACGCCAATGACCTCTTTGTTTTTTGAGCAAATTGCAACGAAGCTGCATTTATATACTCTATCCTGATGTTTCCATTTCCAGAAATCGAAAGGAGAGCAGCTGATACGCCTGCTTGGCCATCCGTTGGGAAAACAATTTTCCAATAGTTCTACAATTTTCTCTGCATCGCCGGGCAGATAATTCCTTATGCTGCAGTCCTGCTTCATCCCACCCTCATATGTATTTGCGGTGTCCCGTGTCTTTAGGGGTACTTGAGATAATAAGTATCAACCTTGAATCGGTTCCTCCTCATCCATGGCAAAAGGAAGAACCCCCTCTTTGAACATTCGTAACGCTTCGGGGCTGACCGCGGCGGTCACCCAGGCCGTGATGTCATCAAAGGGAAGATCGGCGTAAGTGCCCCGGTAGGTGATATATTCGATGTGCAAGTTCCCGTCCAGGTTGCGGCGGTTGAACCTGGCATCGCTTGCGCCATCGAACTCGACGGGAATAAACCGGTTCTCATGGCAAGTTTCGAGATCAAAGGCCGGCGTGGCCTTGACCCATCGGTCCGCCAGGTAAAGATCGGCGTAGCCGTGATCCGGGATCTCGTTGTTTTTCAATATTTCCGCGATCTTTTCCGGCAGGAGATGGTTTCGGATGACCGCAAAACCCAGACGGGACGGTATGCCCACGGCGCGGCTCAGGGCCGCCAGAAGCACCGCCTTCTGGATGCAGAAACCCTCCCCGCGCGCCAGCGTGGCGCTGGCCTTGAAGTCCTCCGGTTGGAACCTGGGCACGTGAACGGTATAGCGAATCCGGTCCCGCACGAAATAGAACAGCGACTTGGCCTTTTCGATGTCATTCCCGCTTCGGGCCGTGGCCTGGATCGCCGCTTCCCCGACGGCCTGGTGATCGAAATCTAAAATGGGTGTAGGCTCAAGATAGTCTTGCATGACTTCTCCAGTGAGGGCATCAAAGCAGCGGCGGCCGGGCCGAAGCGCCCCGCGCCCTGGTCATTCAGTTTTTCGGCCCTGAGGTTAAGCAGGCTCCCGAGTGCTGGAATCCAAATGTCCCGTTTCCGTTACCCGGTAACCCAAGAATCCTCTGGACTGGTGACGGTCTCCTTGCAGAGAATCGGGCCGGGATCCACGATAGTCGCTTCGGGCTTGACGCCCCACCTTTCCGGGATCTCCTTCACCCAAAGGTCCGATTTGAGGTATTCCGCAAGGACCTCTTCGGATTTGAAAATGTAAAAGGCCCCCCATTCGAGCTTCTCTTCATTGACCCACCAGCACTTGCTGTCGATGGCGGGATGGTCCCTGTAGATATGGTAAAGTTCACTGAACCTCTCTCTCATCTCTTCCTTTGTGGGCATCTTATCCATCTTGAATACGACCCACATACCTTTCTTTTGGCCTGCCATTTTTCTTTCCTCCTGTCGGCCTCGGCAAAATCACTCGATTTCCCGCTCCAGGAAATACCCGTCCGGGTCGCATTTCTGCCGAAGAATTTTTAAATCTTCTTCATTCGGTTCTTTCATCTCCTTCAACTCCGGAGAAATCAGGAGTTCGAAGCTTATCTCCTTCTGGATATCATCCACGGTTTTTCCGGGTAAAACCTCAAGCAACATCATTCGATGTGTATTTTCGTCAAAACCGAACATGGCCTGGTCGGTAATTACCCTGTAAGGCCCGGATCCCAGAACCCCGGCCTTTGTGCGGTAATGGGGCGAGCCGTCACCGAAACCGATGCTGGTGACGAAATCGAGCTTCTCGACAAATCGTCTCTCCTCAAGGGCCATGATTGAAATGGTTTTTTCGCAGTTGGCCGCCATGGCGCCCGCCCCGCCGCTTCCGGGAAAACGGGTTTTCGGCCGATTGTACGTCCCGCCCTGAAAGTGTGAGTTGATGTTGCCGTACATGTCGATCTGAGCGCCGCCGATAAACGCGTAGTCCGCATAGCCTCTCTGGGTCAATTCGAACACGGCGCATAATCCCTTGGCAAAAACGGCCTTTCGAAACGCCCGGGTGTCTCCGACCGATAAGGGCATTCCCTGTTCAAGAATGGCGGCCAGAGATCCGGCCTCAAAAATCATGTTAAGATGCGGTGCATGGGTCAGTTGCGCGAACATGGCGCTGATGATGGGCAAGCCCGTGCCGACAAATACAATGGTTTCGTCCTCCAGCACCCTTGCCCCGGTATAGGCGATCATCTCAAACGGCCCGTAATCAGGCATGATCCTGTCTCCTCAATGAAACCGCTTCGCTAGTCGAAAATTATAGGTTGATCCCCATCCAGCTCATCAAGCTGTCTCAGCTTATCTTCCGGCATTTGTTTTAAGAAATCATCAAAGGTCTCGCAGCCATAAATATAGGTGTCATAGTACTGCCTTAGTTTGTCTTTGTTGCCCGTTACCCTGAATTCTTCACAAATGCTTCGGAATTCCAGGAACCCGGGCATATCAAACCAGTAATACCCGTACGATGCGCCGGGCGTGGATCCATACGGCTGTTCCACAACCGCATCAACGGCGGGGTATGGGATTTCAGTCAGGTTCGGATGATTTCGAATCATATCATTGGAGATAATCTGCTCGGCCGTCACAATGGTATTGACCGCTGCCTGGGCAATTTCAGGGCAGGTGCACAGGGCCCCGAATATGCGGCTGTTGCCGTACATGTCCGATTCGGACACATGCACGATGCCGACATCCGGATGACATGCGGGGACAAGATATATATTTTCTTTGGTAAACGGGCATTCCACCATCTTGCCTCTGTTCACCAACTCCATATCCGTGCCGCCATGATCCCGCGTCGGCATGAACGGAATTCCCATTGCGCCTGCCTTGAACCGGGCGGACATCCCATAGTTGGTGTAGTCGTCAAGTTCCACCATGCCGTTGACGGTAAGGTATCGCAGGAGCGGCGCTATCCCGATGACTTCGTAGCCGTACCACGCCAGTTCGATACGCCTGATTGATACATGATCGGGATTTAAGATCATGGCGCCGGCAAGCAGTTCGCAGCAGATTGAATTTGACTGAAATGACAGGGTCAAGCCCCGAGCGCCATGCCGGATGATTTCATGGATAATGGCCACCGGGACCCGGGTGTTGACAAATCCGCCGATGCCGAGGTTGATCCCGTCTTTGACGTATCGGGCTACTGCTTCCTTTAAGGTCGTACGCTTATCGCGCATGCCCTTTTTCTTGGCAACGGCTTTGGCCCTGGCCTCCCCTGGCGTCGGGCCCCAGAATTCGAATTCCGTATCGGCATTCTTATTAATCTCGTCACGGCTCAAGGATGTTATGCCCCTGATACCGGAACATGCGTCATCTTTCATGATGTGTTTCCTTTTTTCCCTTGCCCGTCGATGTCATCGGATCAGGAGAACACGCCCTCCGAAACAAAACCCTGGTATGCCTGTTCGCTCAAGCCCAGGATCCGGCGGCACACGAATTCGGTGTGCTGGCCCATGCATGGCGCGGCCATGTCCACCTGGTGGGGGGTGAGGGATAACCTGAATGGGGGCGCATGATAGGACGATGGACCTATTTCAGGGTGTTCCAGCTCCACGAAATGTGCCCGATGCGCCAGCTGCGGATCCAGTGCCAGGTCTCTCCCATCGGAAACCACGCCGGCCGGAATGCCTGCTTTCTGCAGCTTGTTCATCAAGTCGGCCGCCTTCTGCCCCGACGTCCACAGGCGAATGTGCCGGTCGATTTCATCCTCATGGTCTTTGCGATCCGCAAGCGTTGAAAACCGCTCCGTTCGGGACCACTCGGGATGATCCATGACCGCCTTAAACGCTTCCCACTGTTCGTCGTTGAACACGGAGATGCTGCACCATCGGTCTTCACCGAGGCATGCGTAAACACCGTGAGGACAGGCTGCGGGGTGCCGGTTCCCGGTTGGTTCAAGCGATCGCCCGTTGGCGACGGCATCCAGAAGGGCGGGTATGAGGAACTGCTGTGCCGCCTCCAGCTGGGAAAGGTCGATATAAACGCCCCTTCCGTTCTTGTCTCTGTAGTCCAGGGCCGCGAGTATGGCAAGGGCCATAAATCCCGCCGCCGGGTAGTCCGTCCACGGGACGTTGGAGCCGGCAGGCATGCGGTCCGGCCAGTGCATGGACGATGTGAATCCGCTGTAGGCCTGCAGCATGGTCCCGAAACCCGGATGACCGGCATAGGGCCCTGTCTGGCCCACAAGGCTCGATCTGATCATGATGATTCGGGGATTGATCTTTATCAAATCATCATAGCCCATGTGCCGGCGTTCCATGGTGCCCGGTGAAAAATTTTCCACAACAACATCCGCCCACTTAACCAGCCTTTTGACCACATGCGCCGCTTTGGGATGTTTGAGATTCAGCATCATGCCCCGCTTGCCGTCATTGTATTTGGCAAAGGTGCCTGAGCGGTTGACCCCCTGCACGCCCTCAGCAAAAGGAGGATATTGGCGCATGAGATCCACATTGCCGTGGTGTTCCACCCTGACCACCGTCGCCCCCATGTTGGCCAGCATCTTGGTGGCAAGGGGGCCGGCAATAAGCCAGGAGAAGTCGAGGATGTGAATATCCTTAAGGGCCTTTTCCATCGTCAACCCCTTTTTTCAGTCAAAAGACATGCATTTACACAACGCCCGCCTTCTTGAGTGACATAAGATCAACTCCCGTCAGCCCGAGTTCCCCCATATAGATATCGGCGTTGTGCTCACCGATTCGGGGCGCTCGGGCAAGCGGGGCTGCTTCGCCGAAAGGCTGAATGGCCGGACCGGGGTGTTTCAATACCGTTCCCGATTCCGGGCCGGGCACTTCTCTCCAAAAGTCTCGACCGGCCAGTTGAGCGTCTTTCAATACGTCTGCCGGCGTATTCACGGGAAAGAAGGGGATCCCGGAAGAGCGGGCCTGTTCGTAGATTTCCCCCTTGGTGTGTTGAAGGAAAAAATCGGCAAAAACAGCCTCAAACCGATTTAGCTCCTCCTGTGAAAGCGCGTTCATGTCCACATCTTCCCAGGGAAATTCCGCCAGTTCGCCGGCCATGTCCTCCCGGTCCATCCACTCGACAAAAGAGCGGGTCCAGCGACCCCAGTGTCCCGAAAAAATCCGCCACGACACATAGCCGTCCTTGCATGCCCAGCACGTGCGAAACGTCAGTGACCCGCGCATGGCGCAGGCCCCCTGACGTTTGAGATGGACCCCCTGGAGTTCCCAGAATTCGTGGAGATTGAAGGTCGTGAGCAGAACGCTCTCCTGGATGGAGACATCCACATGCTGTCCCTCACCCGTCCGCTCGCGATGGAGATGGGCCGCCAGCGCGGCCACCGCCGCGTTCATCCCCGCCAGGCAATAGGACTGCTCTACGGGAAAACCAAGCGGGGGCCGGTCGGGGTCGCCGCAAAGGACCATCTGCCCGCCCAGGCTCATATTGACGAGTTCCGAGTCTTTGAAATGCCGATACGGTCCTGTCCTGCCGAAAGGTGTGATCGAAACCATGATTAGGGATGGATTGACATCCGACAACGCTTCAAAAGACAGGCCCAGTTCGTCGGAGCGCTCCGGCAGGTGGGATTCGATAAGGAATTTAGCCCCCTTGACCATGTCGAGAAGAAGCGCTTTTCCTCTGCCCGTCCCAATATCCAGAGTGATGCCCCGTTTATTGGTGTTGTGCGCGATCCAGTAAAGGCTTTTCTCCGGATGGGGATCGTCACCGATGAACGGACCGAAAGATCTGGCCTTATCTCCGCCCGGCGGCTCTATTTTCAAGATGTCCGCACCCAGGTCCCCGAGGATCTTCCCGCAGAATTGCCCGCGATGATTCGACAGATCCAGGACGCGATAAGAATCGAGCAGCAAATGCCTCCTCCTAAATACCATTCCGATCCTAATGTTATTTATATCATTTAACGCCGTGTTTAGCCACCCGCAATGCCGATGGCTAAGGACGGCGTTAGGGAAAAGTATAAACGCTCTTATAAGAGAAGCGATATCGAAAGACTTGAGTGATCAATCTAAGAGATGTCATCACGTTTGACCCGGTTATTGTTTTGTTATCCCATACCTGATAACATACCTTATCTAATCCGCGCTCGACAGGGACTTTTGACAAAAATGCGCGCAAAACCGGCTGATCATGAGGATCATTTACTGGGTTGAGCAATACTGGCCTGTTATCGGCGGCGTTCAGATCTTAGGCCGGAACCTTATTGGTGCGCTTAGGGACCGGGGACACGAATTTATCGTCGTGACATCTCAGGGCGAACAAATCCGCCCTGCCGAAGAGGAGATAGAAGGGGTAAGGATTTACCGCTTCCCTTTTTATCAAACGGTCGCTGAAAACGATTTGGATGGAATCGCCAGGGTGAAAGAACAGGTGGCCCGGCTCAAACGCACATTTGACCCACACCTGATTCACCTGGCCGAAATCGGTGTGAACGCCGCCTTTCACTCGCTGACCGCCGCTGCGCATCCGGCTCCGCTGATTGTGACATTGCAGCAGTATCTGACGGGGGATGTAGGCGGGCCCCAAACATTTCTGGATCGCGTGCTGGGGGCGGCAGACTGGGTGGTTGCGTGCTCCAGGTCGATTCTGTCCAGAGTGTGGGAAATAGCCCCCGATGTAAGGAAGAAATCTTCCGTCATTTACAATGGCGTGATCGAGCCCGACATTGCGGCGACACCGCTCCCATGGGATCCGCCCCGGTTATTGTGCCTTGGACGGCTGGTGAATGAAAAGGGATTTGACGTTGCCATTCGGGCCTTTGCCGGTTTAGTGGAAGAATTCCCTGCCCTGCGGCTCATCATTGCCGGAGACGGGCCCGAACGCGACGGCCTTCAGAAGCTGGCAGCCGGCCTTGGGATCGCGGCAAGGGTCGAGTTTAAGGGATTTATCCATCCTGAAAAGGTCCCCATGGTGCTAAATTCCGCTACCGCGTTTGTCATGCCGTCGCGGCGGGAAGCCTTTGGGATGGCAGCGGCCGAAGCCGCCATGATGCGCCGCCCGGTGCTGGCCTCCCGTGTGGGGGGGTTGCCCGAAGTCGTGTCTCATGGAGAGACAGGGTTACTGGCCCCGGTGGATGATGTGAACGGATTCAGGGAGGCCATGGCGGATCTTTTGAAGAATCCTCAAAAGGCTGAGCAAATGGGCCGAGAAGGGCGTCGTCTTGTCCGACAGCGCTTTCAGTGGGAACGTCACGTGGTCAAAAAGTATGAAGATCTTTATAGAAACCTGGGGGGGTGAACAATGGTAACAGGTCACGACCGCTTTAAACCCAATGAGGAAGAGATCGCGGCAAAGGTCATGGACGGAGAGGCTGTCTTCATTAATGTTTCCAGCGGGGTCTATTACAGCATCGATGGGATCGGGGGTATCTTCTGGGAAATGATCGCAGCAGGCCACAACCTGGATGAAATAGCTGATGCATTGGTTAAATGCTGCGGCGCAGCCGATCATGAGGTTCGTGAACACTTAAAGGCGTTGGCATCAGACCTGTTGAAGGAAAAAATCGTTTCTATAGACGGGCAGGCGACCCGTCCCGCAGTGGATTACGTTCCTCAGCATCCTGCCGTATACCGCAAGCCTGTCCTGGGTATATACCGTGATATGCAGGAACTGCTTGCTCTCGATCCGCCGATGCCGAGCCTTAAAGATATTCGCTGAACCGACATGGCCGCAGAAGGTTGGGAAACACTCAGCCGGTAAAGGAAATTGAAAGCAGAGAAAATTCACGTCGTAATGCCCCCTGATGTCCAAAATAACGGTTCCACGGGGCTCCTCGACCGAAATTTATGCGCCGCCTTGGAATCCGCTTTCAGCCGCCGGGAGGATGGCACTGAAAATCACACCGAGAACGCCTGGTACACAATTGCGGAAGGAAAAACTCTCGTTCGAGCCTCCGGAAGACCGCTGAAGCAGGCATTTGACGGTCCGCTGATGCATTTGCGGGATCGAGAAAAGGGGGACGTCGAGGTCCAACTCAAGGTGAACGTCCTGGACAGGCGACGAAGCGCTGATCCGTATATATTAGAGGCGTTGGAGTCTCAAATGGATGCAAAGGGATCGGCATGCACGTCAGAGGACGGGCGATTCATTGCCCATCGCACGCCTCATATCCTAACCTGCTTTGACAGAAAGCACCGTCATATTCTCGCATGGATCAGCGATGTGGATGAACTCCTGATCTACGAGCGGAGCAGGCCGTTCTACTTTTCGCTCCTTCTCTGGTGTCATGATCGAAATCTGCAGGTTGTTCACGCAGGGCTGGTTGCCCTGAAGAACAGGGGGGTCCTCCTTGCGGGAATGGGGGGCGCGGGCAAATCCACTGTTGCGCTCACCTGCCTATGTGCGGGATGGACATTTCTAAGCGACGACTACGTAGCGGTGGAAGAGGCTGCCGGAGGCGCATTTGTCGGGCACAGCCTTTACAGTTCCAGTCATCTGGCGCCTGATCATTTGCCGCGATTTCCACATCTGGCAAGACACGCGTTGCACGGCAATACGCCACAGGAAGACAAGTGTCTGGTTTATCTTGGAATGCTATTTCCGGATCTTCTGGCCCGGTCCATCCCCATCAGCGCGATTGCCCTGCCGGTGGTAAAGGAGATGGAAGGTGCCCGCATCCAGCCCGTATCAAAGGCTGAGGCGTTTCTTGCACTTGCCCCCAGCTCAATGGCGATGCTTCCCTTACCCACAAAGAAACGAATGGACCGAATGGCGGCCCTGGTGGAACGGGTGCCCTGTTTTCGGCTTGAAGTCGGGCCGGATCTGAATGCCATTCCACCGGCCGTCCAAGAAATCATCAGCGCTTCGGAAAAGGCATGGAATCACCGCTCATAAGCGTTGTCATACCTGTGTTTAACGGCGAACGGTTTTTAAGAGTTTCGCTGGACAGCATATTCGGACAGAGTTACAGGCCCCTTGAGGTCATCGTTATCGACGACGGCTCCACGGACGGCACGCAACAGGTGGTGAAACAGTATCCTGAGAAAATCCGCTATCGCAGGCAGGATAACAGCGGAGCCCCCTCTGCGAGGAATCGGGGCATTGGGCTGGCAAAGGCGGATTTCATTTCATTTGCCGATGCCGACGACCTATGGCACCCCGCTAAGCTTGAGCGGCAGATGGCCCGCTTGGAAGCGGAGCCAACGCTGGATGTCGTTGTCGTCCATGCCCAAAACTTCTGGATGCCTGAACTCGCGCGTGAGTATGAGCGCGTTAAAGACCAGCGGAGATCCAAAGCGATTCCCGCCTATATTTCAGCTGCCATGCTTGTCAGGCGGCGGGTCTTTGAAAGCGTTGGGGTATTCAGTGCATCCATGAGGCACGCCGATGGGACTGCGTGGTTTCTCAGGGCGCGCGACAAAGACGTTGCGGTAGCGCTGTTGAGGGATGTTTTGATATTCCGTCGAATGCACAAGCTGAATACCAGCAGGGTCAAGGCGGGGGAAAGCCTTGACGAATTTTTCGGATTGATCAAGGCGAACCTTGATCACCGGAACGGCAGTCCGGACGCCCAGGGAAATTCCGAATGAAGACTGCCGCCGCTTCCCTTCTCCGATCCGGCAAGCTCCTTCATCATGCGCTGGGTATTGCCCTGCCGGAGCAGGAAGCAACGCTGCTTAAAGCCTGTCTACACCGAGGCGAGACCGCAAAAGAGAGCTGGCGGAAGTGGTGCGCTCGGGTCGGTGACCCCAAACAGGCGTTGCAGACCGGGGGCGAAGGGCATAAACGCCTTCTCCCCCATCTCTTCTTTTCGCTTCGGAAAAACGGAATCGCGGTGGCAGGAGATCTCAACGCCACCCTGCGCGCCGCCTATTTGTGGGAGGAGCAACGTTCGCGAAGTGTTCTCGACATCTGCCGCAAAGCGCTTGATCTGTTGGCCGCCGAAAATATTCCAATTATTCTCCTGCGTGGACTCCCAGCCATCCGGCTTTATGAAGAGCCCGCGTTACGCCACTGCGGATCTATCAATTTCCTGATACCCAAGGACCACCTGCCTCAAGCGATGGATCTTTTAATTCGAACGGGGTTCCAGGCAACCAATCGGCAACAGCCTGCAATGGCAGGGGGCGTGCAATTGCTGCATGAATCCGGGCTCCCGCTGAACCTTTACGTGAGCCCTTTCTTTTCGCCTTACACCGGAGGGAACCATTGTCACGCTTGGCGTAGAAGTGAACTGTGGGCTGAGGGCGCTCTGAAAGGACGAGTGCTGAACAAAGGCGATGCGCTGCTCCACCTGTGTTGTCACCTCTTTTTCGGCGCCGGTTCGAGCGCCTATGATTGGGTGCTCGACGCATATACGATCTTGTCGGCTTGCAGCGGGAACGATCTGGATTTACTTGAGGACACGGCGCGAAAAAACCATTTGGAAACGGTTCTCACGGTCATGCTTGGCTGGCTTGCGGAAACGTTGGGCGCGCCCGTTCCGGACAAGTTTATTAACGGCTTAAGGAATGCCCCAACACGAATTTCCGCTGAAAATGGAAGATCGGCCCTGTGTGCCGCGTGCCACATCATTCGCCTGAATCCTGGCCGCGCACTCCTGGCGTTCGACAGATGGCCGCTCCCGATTTTCGGCGCTCGTGCATGTATGTTTCCACCACGGGACTACCTGCGCTGGGCCTATTCGATAAGCGAAAATGGTTCTCTCGCCCCATGTTACCTGGGCGTTCCCGCTCGTTACCTCTGGCGTAGGTTCACGGGGGAGCAGGTCAATGACTAAAGATCATAAAGAATTTCTACCATCAACAGTACAGGAAATTCTACTGAAGGCCGCACTATGCCGTGGAGCCGACGCCATACGGCACTGGCACGAGTGGCGGAATCACTTCAACATCGACCGCATGGACGCCGGCACAATGAGATTGCTCCCCCTCCTGTATCAAAACTTGAGGGAGCAAGGCATCGATGATCCAATGCTCAATGTGCTGAAGAGATTCCATCGCTCATCATGGTACAGGAATAAACTCCTGCTTCGGGCCGCCGCGGAACCGATGGCCGCTCTAAAGGAAGCCGGGATTCCTACCTTGGTCCTGAAAGGCGCGGCTCTCATCGCCCGGTATTACGCCGGCTCCGCACTTCGCCCGATGGACGATGTAGACCTGTTTGTCCCGGCACAACATGCTCGAAAGGCCATTGAAATCATCCGTAGGCGCGGGTGGACGCCGAAAGGTCCGCTTCCGAACAACTGCCTTTTCCAGGCCTATCTGACCATTAAGCACGGCTACGCATTTACAAACGCGTCCGGTCAAATTATTGATCTTCACTGGCATGTGATGGATGAATGCGTCGATCGGTCAGTTGATGAGGATTTCTTGAGGCATGCCGTCCGAATTAAAATCGACGCCGTTGAAACAAAGGCACTCAACCCGGCGGATCAACTTCTCCACATCTGTGTGCATGGAGCCAGGTGGAACCCCGAGCCGCCCCTTCGATGGGCCGCCGACATCATGACGATCCTTAATCGGGAAGATGTTCGTATCGACTGGGACCGCCTTTGCAGGAAGGCCGGCGAACTTCGCCTTATGCTGCCACTGAAAGACGCTTTGGAGTATCTGAAACGCAGACTGGATGCGCCGATACCGACAAACGTCCTTAAAAACCTCAGGATGATCCCTGTTGAATGCAGAGATCGTTACCATTACCTGATTATTACCGGCTCTCCCGACAAACTCGGTCCCTTCTGGCGCATCAAGAGGCAATCCGCCCGATACCAGCGGGTTGTTTCGCAGTCGGGAAGGCTCAAAAAACTTTTTTTGTTTTTCGAGTTTCTCGTGCTCGGCCTGTACGAATTCAGCGGAGGCATCTTGTGGCCCCGCCTGAGAGGAGCCAAGAATCCAATTCCATAAGCAATACAATATTTCAAGAACCTGGCATTTTCGCCTGAACTGTTCGCGATTTGAGGGATATTTAGGAGGCTAAGATCGCTAAATTGTTTACTTGAATGAAACGTATTTGCTCAGTAAAAAATATAAATATCGCAGCTAATGCTGTCCCAACAGCAGGCGGGTTTGCCTCGTGGCCCCCTTAGGAGCGGTTTTAACCGCGATTCTTTTCGTATGCGACTACACGTAAGATCGGTTTTAACCGCGACCACTCCCCTCCGCCCACAAAACCCACCACCAATTGCCCGCCTCAGATATTTCCGGCAATTTTGATAAACAATCGACAGGCAGAGTCATTCGAAGTTCAATTACGATTACGTGAATCAGCCAGAATAGTATTCATCTTCAGATCGGAAATCCGGCTGAAATGACGCATATTTCCAGTCACAAGTGCCAAGTCATAGCAGATTGCTGTGGCGGCAATCTGAAGATCCGCATCTTGAAGGATGGTTCCAGCTTCCTCAAGATGAGCCCGGATTTTACCAAAAATTTTGGCTGTTCCGGTGTCATAAGGCAGGACGGTTACAGCCGGGAGAATACGCTGTTCTATATTAGACAGGTGTCTATCGCGGGCCTGGGAACGGTAGGCGCCTTTGTATAGTTCGCCGATTACAACGGCGCTCGTGAATTGTTCTTCACGAGAAATCCTCATGAGCCAATCGATGTAGACCTTTGCGGGGCGAGGCCGCAAGAGTTCTGAAATGGCATCGGTATCAAAGAGGAATGCCATGGTCAGTGCTCAAGATCCGCCGTGTCTCGTCGTCCGTGGCGAGGGGACTCGTCCAATATCGTGGCCAGTTCCTCGGAGTTTTCCCAGCCGCCCGCGATACCGGCAAGTCCGCTTTCCGGCCCGGCTTTCCTCAAACGCTCCAAGTGTTCCAGGTCCCCTGCGCGGACGAGCGCCACAACCGGTTTGCCGTGCCTGGTAATGAGCACTGGAGAACCGGCTTCGACTTGCCGGATACAATCTGAAAAATGGGCTTTTGCTTCTGCTACGGATATGCTTTTATCCATGTCCAACCCCCAATTATGACCATTATGACCATTATAACCAAAATGTCAAGTTGGAAAAATAGGGACAATCCTACAATATAGGGCTTCCTTTCCTCTTCCCCCTTTGACAAACGGTGGCGTCCATCCAACTTCCCCCTTTGTAAAGGGGGATCGCCCGTCCTCCGTAGCAGGTACTGCGGAGGGTGGAAGGGGGATTTAAAAGCAGTTAATGCTTAACCGCTGACCTCACCCCCTCCACCCACAAAAACCCGTCACCAATCGACCACTCCAAATATTTCCCACTATTTTATCATCATGGGCCGATTCGAGATAGGAAAGAAATCTCTCTCTATCTCCTTTACTATTGAAGATGGCCTTTCTTTCATTTCCTCGGGATGTGATGTGATACCAGGCCCCAGGATATTGGTTTTCCGTTTGTTTCATCTTTACTTCCAGTTGTCAAATGTTGAGACCTGACACCCTTTACACAGAAGAAAATTCGAGCACGACAAAAAAAGAAGGGAAGAAATCGAGGTCCTGGCGATGGGGTCGAGCCCAATGGGAATCCTCAGATCTCTGATGCGGGTGGATGATGATGTAAAATGAAGTAATGTTGGTAGACGCCGCAGCAATATTGGGCGCGTGAAAACGGGTCACGGTTAGCGAAAATAGCTTTATAAAAAAGGATTGACAATCGTGAGGCTTTGAATTTTTTGTTTATGCTGTAGATCTTCGGAATAAAGAAATTTACAGTCCGCTTGGAGAGATGCTGCAATTATCAATGAATCATACAGAGAAAATTGCCACCTCTCCATTATATCCAAGGCTTTATGATATAATTCTAGGCTTGTGAAAACTTGACATAAAGGAGATAATACATTTTTTAAATATTTTTCACAATCTTGGATTGACATTGGAGAAATAAACTTCCGTGTCGCAACGTTTATAAATTCCTGAATAACTTGCGAGCTTATACAACCGTTATGATTCAGAAGAGCGTTTTTGATAAGCTCATTTGATTTTCGGCGTTTGTCATCATCTTTTTGATCAAATGAATACACAAAAACGTTCGTATCAATAAAGTATTTATCTTTCATTTAGCTGATCTCGATCAAATTTTTGCCCAGGATTCACATAAGATAATGAAGACATTAAACGGTCATAATCGTCGTTTTTAAAAAAGGAATTTGTATATTGTGCTAGCCATTGACGAAAAGTGGCATTCAGCGTCGTATTTTCAAAGGCAGACTTTTCACGCGCTTTTTTGATGAGTTCTTCGTCGGCACTTAGCGTGATGTTTTTGAGCATTTTTTTCACCTCACAAATTCGACACTGAAATCGTGTGCAATTATATATGGCACACGATCAAAAAGCAAGAAAAATTTTTTGTAACTATTCAGTGAAAAATCCAAAAAATAGTAAAAAAAGACTTGACAAGGTTTTTCTGTGAAAATGCAAAATGAAGTCTTGTTTGATCACTTTGCATATTTCGGCCACAAGGGCACCTAATAGCGTGTTCTTTGGACTTTTATAGTCAAAACGTCACCGTTCTTGTCTACTTTT
>JAFDKD010000624.1 GCA_019307165.1 Deltaproteobacteria bacterium
AAGAGAGAAAGATAAGGATATTGATGACCAAGGCGGGTCTTGACGGACATGACCGGGGACTCAAGGTCGTATCCGTAATGCTTCGAAACGAAGGATTTGAAGTCATCAACCTGGGGTGCTACCAGACTGCGGAGACTATTGTTTCGGCTGCGGTACAGGAAGATGTGGATGTTATAGGATTGAGCATTCTTGGCGATGAATACCGTATTTATGCGCCGAGAATTATCAAATTGATGAAGGAGCGGGGTCTTCAAGACGTTGCCTTTATTCTTGGCGGGGTCATACCTCCGGAAGAAATCCCTGGATTAATAAAGGCCGGGGTTGATGAGATATTTCCCTCCGGCACCTTACTCAGGTCGATCAGTCAGGATATCAGGAAGATTATTGAGAAAAGGAGGTAATGGATGTTTCAGACCCCCCTGAGCAGACTGCTTGGGATTAGATACCCTATCATACAGGGTGCTCTCGGTGGTTCCACCCGGCCTGTAAGCGACGCCACTCTGGTAAGCTCTGTTTCTAATTCCGGCGGTCTTGGAATCCTATCCACCTGGAACCAATCTGACAGCAAGACACTCAAAGAAATAGAGAAGGCCCGGGCTCTGACGAATAAACCCTTTGGCGTAAATGTTGCGGCCACACATTCGTCATACGATTTCTCAAGAAAAGCAAAACTGCTCGCTGATGCCGGAGTCGGAATAGTGACAACGGGCAGAGGGGACCCGAATATACCGGCCATAGAAATACTCAAAGACCACGGAATAAAGGTGATGCCGGTCATAGGAAGTGTCAGGCACGCCGTAAATGTCGAAAAGAAGGGGGCGGATGCCGTTGTCGCCTCCGGATGTGAAGCAGGCGGGCATGTGGGAACAATAACGACACTAACGCTGGTACCACAGGTGATAGATGCCGTCAATATCCCCGTAGTTGCAGCGGGCGGAATTGGTGATGCCAGGGGTTTTGTGGCAGCTTTGGCTATGGGCGCCTGCGGGGTACAGATGGGTACGAGGTTTGTAGTCACTCAAGAGAGCCTTCTTCCTCTAAAGCTTAAGCAAAAAGTCTTGCGGGCATGGGCGGAAGATGCTGTGGTCACCACTATGAGAACGGGGTGGCCAACCAGGGCGTTGAAAACCCGTATTATCGAAGAATGGGACAAACTTAACACGGGAGACGTCTCTTCCGGTGAACTTCGAGATTACAGGCGAATGGCTTCCAAGCGAATGAGGGAGAATATAGATGAGGATAGCATTGGGATGGGCCAGGTATGCGGGATGTTGAGTTCTTTGAAGAGTGTCAAAGATGTAATAAATGAAATAATTAGGGATGCTTGCAGAATTATTTCAGGGCTTGAAGAACTAAAGTTAAACCAACAGTCATAAGAATCCCCGACTTGCCTGCAAAAAGGAGGATAGTTGGATGAAAGGTAATAAGATGAAGTTCAACAATAAAGATCAACGTTTCAAGACGAGGTCCGGTATCTCTTTAAAGAGGGCCTACACACCAAAGGATATTGAGGACATTCATTATTCAACGGCACTCGGCGAAGCAGGGCAATTTCCCTACACAAGGGGCATATATCCAGAGATGTACAGGGCTGTAGGCTGGATGAAAAGGCAGCCCATGGGTTTCGGCTCCAGCGAGCTGACGGCGGAAAGATATAAGGCGTTGATTAAAAAAGGGGGGCAGGCGGGATATGAAGGCGAGCCCGCCACAACACTGCTCTTCGATATGCCCACAAATTACGGCTACGATTCAGATAACCCTATATCCAAGTATCAGGTGGGAACGGTGGGGCTTCCAGTGGACCATATCGAAGATATGATCGCTCTCATGACGGGCTTTCCAATGGATAAAGGATTCACGAATATGGTCATTCATGGGTCCCCGGCTATCCTTCTCGCTATGTATATTGCCGCAGCGGAAGAACTTGGTTACTCGCAGGATCAACTGAGGGGAAGTGGAAAGAACGATCCATTTCAATCTTATCTGGCTGAAAGAATCGAGTTGCTGCCGATTGAAGCGGAACTGCGGCTATGTATGGATGTCCTGGAATACTGTACGGATAAGATGCCGCTATGGAACCCCATCTCCGTATCAGGGTTCTCATATCATCCCGCCGGCCTGAACTCGATACAGGAACTCGGACTGACGCTTGCGACTGCAATCGCTTATGTCCAGGCCGGGGTTCAGCGAGGACTGAAATGCGATCAGTTTGCACCGAGAATTTCTTTTTTCATGTCCGGGGGTATCGATTTTCTTGAAGAGGTAGCCAAATTCAGGGCGGCAAGGAGGATGTGGGCAAAGATAATGAAGGACAAGTTGGGGGCATCAAATCCAAAATCAATGCTGTTCCGGGTTTACTGCTTAACACTAACAAGTGACTACACAGCCCAACAACCCTTGGTGAATCTCGTCAGGGGAACTATTCAGGGCCTGGCGGCGGTCTTGGGAGGGGTGCAGGCCCTTGGTATCCCTTGCTATGATGAGGCGCTTGGCATACCGACAGAAGAGGCTCAAACTCTGTCCATACGGACGCAGCAGGTTATTTCCGAGGAAAGCGGCGTGTGTAATACGGTTGACCCCCTGGGCGGGGCTTACAGTATCGAGTGGCTCACAAGGAAAATAGAAAAAGAGGTATATGCTTATATCGAAAAAATAGAACTCATGGGCGATGACGGCACGGTGCTCGGCGGACTCATTGCGGGAACGAAAAAAGGTGTTCTTCTTGACGAAATCACCGAAGAGGCCATCAAGCGGCAGAAAGAGATTGAGAGCGGCAAGATCACAATGATCGGCCTCAACAAATACAGGGAGGAAGAGACGGTTTCGCCCCCGGTATTTCGTATTGATCCGAAATTTTCAAAAACGAAAATCGAAATGTTGCGTGAGTTCAAGAAAAAAAGGGATATCTCCGGAGTCAAGAAGGCGTTGGGTGAATTAAGGGAAGTCACCGAAGCGGGCCATAACGTCATGCCCGTTCTCATAAGAGCGGCGAGGGCCAGGGTAACACTCGAAGAAGCCATGGGTGTACTTAGAAACTGTTTTAATAGTTGAATCTTGCCATGGGTGTACTTAGAAACTGTTTTAATAGTTGAATCTTGTAAGATCCAGATGATAACACCCTCGATTAGGGCGCACTCTTTAAGAAGGAGATCCCTTATATAATAAGGTCGCTGACCAGTAAAAACCTTTGAAATATTTTGGAGAGAAAAAGTGAAAATAGATAGAAAGACCCGGATTTTGATTGGCAGCATTGGACTGGATGGGCACGAATTAGGGGCGCTTATTGTGTCGAGGGCGTTGCAGGATGCCGGTATGGAAGTCGTTTATCTCGG
>JAFDKD010000625.1 GCA_019307165.1 Deltaproteobacteria bacterium
CCTTTTCAGGCCGCACAAAAAGGCGCCGGACTCATCATTGTCAACCGCGACCAGACCCCTCTTGACGATCAGGCCGACCTGGCGATTCACGAATCGGTTTCCAAGGTCCTGGATGCGATCATACCGGCGTCGTGATTTCCATTTGTATCTGAAAGGAACGGACGGAAAACATTTTTTAGACAGGATAACTGGATATACAGGATGGCGTTTGAAATATCCGGCCGAACAAAATAGCCGTACGATAGCGCTGAATGCAAAGGTGCGGAAAAGCAATCTCACACAGAGTCCATGTACCAGAGGTCGGAAGTCGGAGATCGGAAATCGGGGAGTAAAAAGCTAGGTGCGTGGAGTATTGGGCGCTGACCTCCGATCTCTGATCTCTGACTTCTGGTATGCTCTGTGCTCTCTAGTCCCGCTGCAGGCTGATAACAAATAACGCCCTATTATCTCTCGTCTCTAGTCTCTCGACTCTAAACTCTGGCCTGTTACATTTTTCGTGTTTTTCGTGTATTTCGTGGTTCTAATTGCCTTCGGTGGCTCCGGACGTCATGCGGCTTGAATGACTTCGGTTCTCACCTGGGCGCCTTTCTCCTGTTCAACCACCGCCAGATCATACCGGCTCTGAAGATTCATCCAGAACTGCGCACTGGTGCCGAAATATTGGGCCAGCCTGAGAGCCGTTTCGGCAGAAATGCCCCTTTTCTGATTCAGGATCTCCGAGATACGTCCGGATGGAACCCGCAATGCCAGCGAGAGTTGGTTACCGGAGAGATCTCGTTCGGCCAGTTCCCTTTTCAAAATGCGCCCTGGGTGTATCGGCTTCATTGTTTCACCCCCTATGGTAGTCGACAATTTGAACCTCGAAAGCATCTCCGGCCTTGTATCGAAAACATATCCGCCATGGCCCATTTATCGTCATTGACCATTGCCCGACTCGATCCCCGGTCAGTTTATGTAAACCTACACTCTTCAAGGGACTAAGGTCCTTCAGAGACGTGGCTGCATCCAGGGCCGCCAATAGCTCCTCTGCAGACTCGATATCAAGACTGCGAAATTTGGAAGCTTTGCCGGATTCGTAAAAACGACGTGTTTGGCCGTCTGCGAAGGACTTGATCATACGGTAAATATACAACGCAATACGTACAACGGCAAGCAGAATTTACTATTTGAAAAATAATCAACGGCCGGCCTCCCAACGGTCAACAGTCTCCAATCCAAATTATATCGGCGCTTTGAGGCCATTCAGCCCTTTTTGAAAACCACGTCGTAAAGAGCAATTGACCTGCCTTCGCAATAACGCTTTTTCCTTGAAAATTTGAGAGCAGGTCTTTAGTTTAATAGTTTATCTCAAGGGCCGTTGCCCAATCGATGTTATGTTTCAACAGGCTCAGGAGGAAGAAATGCTAAGGATCGCCTTTGTGGGATGGCGCGGCATGGTGGGATCGGTTCTCATGGGCCGCATGAGGGAGGAGGATGACTTCAAAGGATTTGAAGCCACCTTCTTTACTACGTCCAATGTGGGGGGCAAAGGCCCCGACGTGGGCCTGGACATTCCCCCGCTCCGGGACGCCTTCGACGTCGGCCTTCTGACCTCCCATGACATTATCGTAACCTGCCAGGGCGGCGGCTACACCAAGGACGTCTATCCCAAGGTCTTGGAGACCGGATGGGCGGGCTACTGGATCGACTCGGCTTCGGCCCTCCGCATGGACGAGGAAAGCATTATCGTCCTGGACCCCGTCAACCGGGACGTCATCGATCGCGGGCTCGCAGCGGGCGTGAAAAAATACGTGGGGGGCAACTGCACCGTCAGTCTGATGCTCATGGGTCTTTCCGGTCTGTTTGCAACCGGCCGGGTGGAATGGATTTCGCCCATGACCTACCAGTCGGCATCCGGGGCCGGCGCCAAACACATGAAGGAATTGATCGCCCAGATGGCGGAACTGGGCGTCATTGCCGGGCCCCTGTTGGACCACCCGGCAACCACTGCCATTGCCATTGACGAGGCCATCACCGATCGACTGCGCCAGGGCGATTTCCCCACGGAAAATTTTCTGGCCCCCCTGGCCGGCAGCCTCATCCCGTGGATCGACTCGGCCATGGAATCGGGGCAGACCCGAGAGGAGTGGAAAGGCATGGTGGAGACCAATAAAATTCTGGGAACGGAAACACCCATCCCCGTGGACGGGCTCTGCGTGCGCGTGGGCGCCATGCGCTGCCACAGCCAGGGACTCACCATCAAATTGGCCGGGGACATCCCCCTGGACGAGATCAACGGCATGATCGCCGAGGGCAATCCGTGGGTGGAACTGGTGCCCAACGACAGGGAATCCACACTCCAACGGCTCACGCCTGCGGCCGTGAACGGCACCCTGACCGTACCCGTGGGCAGGGTCCACAAAATGCTCATGGGGCCTGAATACGTGGCCGCATTTACGGTCGGGGATCAACTCCTCTGGGGAGCGGCGGAGCCTATCCGGAGAATTCTGAAAATCATAGTTGAACATCTTGGATAAAAGCATCGTTTTGAACCCATAAGAGGACCGGAATTTTTCATTTTTTGGTTTGCGATTTCAGCGCTTTTTCATGAAGTGGAAAGAGATCCGGGATATTGACTTTCAGCGGTTTTCCTTCTAGTATATAAAGATTCGGGTCCATATGACCCGACTTTGAGGCCGCCCCCATAGGGGGCCGGAAAGATAGGCTGAGGTTAAGGTTGAGGAAAAGAAAGGTTAAGGCTGAGGTTAAGGAAAAGAAAGGTTAAGGCTAAGGTTGAGGAAGGGTTCACAGAATGTATATCTCATTTGAAGATCGAATCATTTCATCACTCAATCAAGCCTGAACCCATTTTTCTGGGTCTGTCTAAGCCTTGACCTAAACCTCAACCTGGCGAAGCCGTCTCTCAACCTCAACCTGAACCTTAACCTGGCGAAGCCACGGTCCGCATTGCCGGTTTGGCATAGCCAGAAAACTCTGACCTGGCCCAGAGAACCAGGTTTCGCAGATGGAATGAATTGATCATCCAAGCAGTCACGGAAGTGGAAAGCTCACTGGTG